>NZ_JAAMNS010000013.1:0-173418 GCF_011066175.1 Paenibacillus sp. EKM211P | reverse complement strand
AACACGACCGTTAAGCCCTCCAGCGCCGATGGTACTTGGACCGCAGGGTCCTGGGAGAGTAGGACGCCGCCAAGCAAGAAAAAAAGGCACATCCCATTAAGGGGTGTGTCTTTCTTTTTGGAATTAAGCCGATCTTAGAAATGCGATTTCATTTACGCACTTTTTTATGAAAAAAACAATAAGATATCCCATGTTACTACTCCTGTGCTTACTTAACCATTTACTTCTACTTTTCCAGTAAGTATAGAAGTGTAAAACAGCAATTACATGCGTGTTTTATAAGAAAAACGACCAAGGGAGGTACCTTCCTTGGTCGTTTTTCTATACTTGTTATTTCCTTGTGTTATCAACCATTCTCTGAAGCACACTCTCAAAGGTATGAAGATCGTCTTGAGAGATCCCAGCAATGGTGTCTTGCTTAAACTTCTCAGCAATCGGCAGAAGCTTAAGACAAACCTGCGTACCAAGATCGGATAATTGAATTTGTTTCATTCGTTTATCTGCATCATCAATACTGCGAAGTAAATATCCTTCGGCTTCTAGTTTTTGTAGCAGCCGCACTACACTTGGCTCCTTAATCGACAATTCTTCTGCAAGTTCTCGTTGAGTCATGGATTTATGTGTATAGATATAATACATCGCAATCCATTGACTCCTAGTAATGTTATAAGGCCGAAATTTTTTCTCCAAGGCTTCCGAAAAGATTTTTCCACTACGATTGGTAATAAAAGCAAGACAATTCTCTAAGTTAAACATGGCCACACCAACCCATTCAACTAAACTATATTTCTTATACATCAACTTAAGTATAACAGACCTTTGTACTTTTCATCATATCAGATACTTTCTTAACAGTTAAAATAAATTACTTAGCTAACTATTGATTTTTGAAACTAAGAGTGCTACAATTTCCCTGAATAAAGTTATTTATTTCACAAAGTAAACGGGAGGTTATATTTATGTTAACTACATTTAAAGCTACTGCAAAAAAACTACCTGAAGGGTTGCAAGTGGAAGCTCAATCCAGAGGGTTCAAAATTGTGATGGATGAGCCTGAAGATTTTGGTGGAACCGACAAAGCGATGAATCCGGTTGAAGCACTTCTGTGTGCGCTTGGTGCATGTCAGTCGATCGTTGTTGCTGCTTTTGCCGAAGGCTTTGGGTTCTCATATGAAGAATTCCATGTAGAGCTGGAAGGAGATTTGGACCCGGATGGGTTCATGGGGTTAGCGGATGTTCGATGTGGATTTCAGGAAATACGTTTTGCCATGCACTTTAAAACGACAGAGAGCCAAGAAAAAGCAGAAGCTTTTGCAGCGTTTGTCGAAAAGACCTGTCCGGTTGGGGATTGTTTGGCTAATGGGGTTAAATTGGTACAAGCAGGCGTAGTCAGACATTAAATTTTTCGCTAAAAGGGCTCAAGGAATTCTCTTTTGGTCGTGAAGGAGTTTGAGAATTATGGAAGTTAAAATGTCAATGATCCCTGGAGGAAAAAAAGGGAAAGCTAGCAAAAATTACGTCCAGCTCGGACAGAACGTTTCCTTTGGGGATGTACTTCTTGAGGTTGAGACAGGCAAAGGTGTTCGAGAAATTATAGCAAATGTCGAAGGAAGTATTAGTAAAATCCACTTTGAAGAAGGCGACGAAGTATCCTCTAATCAGGCCTTATTTACAATTGAAGCTGCTACCGAAGAGGGGACGTCTACAGTAGAATCACAGGCTATCAAGGTGGAACAACCTACAGTGGATAAGAACGTGGATTTGCTAATTATTGGAGCCGGACCTGGAGGGTATGTGGCAGCGATTTATGCCGCTAAAAAAGGAATAAAGGTGGCCTTGGTGGAAAAAGAGGAATTGGGTGGCACCTGTCTTAATGTAGGTTGTATTCCAACTAAATCCCTGGTGAAGTCTTCTGAGATTTGTCACCACATCAAGGAATCGTCTTTGTTTGGTATTCATGCGGGAACAGATATTCAAGTCGATATGAAACAAGTCATTCGTCGTAAAGATGAGATCAAAGGAAAGTTGATTTCGGGTATTGATTATTTAATGGAAAAAAATAATATTGAAATCATTCGCGGTCAAGCAGCCTTTTTATCTGCCACACAAGTAAGCGTCAAAGGACAACGACATTACCAGGTTACAGCAAAAGATATCATTATTGCGACAGGCTCCAAAATTACCAAAGTGAATATTCCCGGCATCAATCTTCCTTTTGTAATGAATAGCACCGATGCCCTTGCCTCTACTGAACTACCAAAAAGTATTACGATTATTGGCGGTGGTGTGATTGGTATGGAGTTTGCTTTCATCTATCGCAATTTCGGCGTAGAGGTTCATGTAGTAGAATTTATGGATCGTTTGTTGACCATGGTTGACAGTGACATTTCAGAAGAAATTAAACAATCGGCAGAGAATGCTGGGATTCATATCCATACCCAATCCAAGATATCTAAGATCCAACAGGCGGACAATGGACAGGCTATTGTCACCTATGAAAACAAACAAGGTGAGCATTTGTTAGTTAGCGAGAAAGTGCTTGTTGCGATCGGACGTGAGCCCAATTTGGACGGACTGGATATTGAACAAGCGGGTATCCAGCGCAATGAGCGTGGGAAAGGCATTACTGTTAACGAATATATGCGTACAAACGTCGAACATATCTATGCGATTGGTGATGTGACGGATATTATGCAGCTTGCCCATGTCGCCTCCCATCAGGGGATCACGGCTATTGATGCCATCATGGGTGGATCGGAAGGTATGCACTATGCTGCCATTCCCAATGTCATCTTCACTTCACCCGAAATCGCAAGTGTTGGTATATTAGAGGATCAATGCAAGCAAGAGGGAATGGATTTCCGTGTAAGCAAAGTTTCGTTCTCCAGCAATGGGAAAGCATTAACGATGAATGAATCGGAAGGCTTTATTAAATTGATAAAGGATAATGTGTCACAAAAAATTGTGGGTGGATCGATCATTGGTCCAGATGCATCATCTTTAATCAGTAGCCTGACATTGGCGATTGCCAATGAACTGACGGAGCAGCAAATCATGCAAACCGTTTTTGCTCATCCAACGACAGGAGAAGTGATTCACGAAGCCGCGTTTGGCCTTAGCATTGGAGCGCTCCATCAAGCGTAATATCAAAAATAAAAGGAATACTTCTAGTCTGAGTAAGCGGACAAGGAAGCATTCCTTTTTTATTATTGGATGTTCATGTAAGGTACATATACGAAACTGGCCCTGGGGGATGGAGAAAAAGCTTGTAATGATGAAGCACTAAAAACTGGAGGCCGCTGCCCTCAGCTTATCATACTGCCCAGGTATTTTTGACAAAAAAGTGCTGGATGCGATCAGAATAATATATTATAATACTACTTATTAAAAGATTTATAAAAAGTCTTGCTAAGGAGCTCATTGATGACAGGAGAACCCTCCATGAATCCTAGGATAGTTCGTAATATTTTATTTTTGTTATTCGCTCTACCGGGTGTAGCTTTTGCTTCCTGGGTGTCCCGCACGCCTGTCATACGGGATATTTTGCATGTCTCGACTGCCGAAATGGGTATTATTATTTTTGGATTAGCCGCGGGTTCCTTATTGGGATTACTTAGTGCGGGCAATGTTATTTCTCGTATAGGTGGACGGTCGGTCATTCTGGGAAGTGCGCTTTTGATTGTGATTGGTTTTGTCATTGTAGGGTTGGGAACTGCATTTTCGCTCACGAGCATCGTGTTTGTTGGTTTGGTCATCTTTGGTGGTGGCTATGGCACAGCAGAAGTAGCTCTTAACGTCGAAGGTTCTGCGGTAGAAAATCAGTTGAATAAAACGCTCTTGCCCGCCTTTCACGGTTCGTTTAGTTTGGGGACCCTTGTAGGGGCTGTCATCGGTTCTGGAGCAGCTGCACTACACATACCTGTTGTGATTCATTTTGGAGCTATGGCTGCCATGATTGCCACGGTAACTTTGTATTTGTATCGTTATTTGCCCCACGATACAGGTAAAGAAAAGGTTACTTCTACGCACAAGGTTGGATCTAATATCAAGGTTCAGCTTGCTGTCTGGAAAGAAAGGCGAATCCTACTGATTGGTATCATCGTGCTCGGGATGGCGTTTGCAGAAGGGGCCGCGAATGACTGGCTGCCGCTAACGATGGTAGATGGTTATGGCGTGGACTCCTTAACAGGCTCCTATATGTATGGGCTATTTGTGGCAGCGATGACCATTGGACGTTTCACGGGTGGATTTATACTGGATAAATACGGCCGCGTCCCTGTGTTGAAAGGAAGTGCTGTCCTGGCTGCTGTGGGTATTACTCTAGTGATCTGGGGGCAGCATGATCTCTTAGCTGGATTGGGTATCTTGCTGTGGGGGCTTGGAGCTTCACTTGGTTTTCCTGTAGGCTTGTCTGCTGCCGGAGATAATCCTTGTGGTGCAGCTGTCCGGGTAGGAGCCGTAGCCACAATAGGTTATATTGCCTTTTTAGTGGGACCTCCGGGATTAGGGCTTTTAGGTGAACATGTGGGTCTCCTGCATGCTTTAATTGTAGTGCTCATTGGCGTTATTGTTGCTGGTTTGATATCGGGTGCTGCCCGGCCCGTGGGGACGAATGAAAAGAATGAGATTAAAATATAAAGGAGATTGTCGCATGTCTATGAAAACGGAAAAACAAAAGATGCTGGATGGGGAACTGTATGTAGCAGCTGATCCTCAATTAACGAGTGAAAGAGAGTATGCGAGAAGATGTGTACGTCTCTTTAATCAGACGACTGAGGCGGATAGTGAGTACCGTGAAAAGTTACTTAAGGAGCTTTTCGGTTCCACAGGTGAAAATATAAGCATGGAACCCAACATACGCTGTGACTACGGATACAACATCCATGTTGGGCAAAATTTCTATGCCAACTTTGACTGTACCATTTTGGATGTATGTGAGGTGCGTATTGGAGATAATTGTTTTCTGGCTCCGGGAGTCCATATTTACACAGCGACTCACCCCATTGATCCATTTGAACGAATTGCTGGTCCAGAGTATGGAAAGCCTGTAACAATTGGCAATAATGTATGGATTGGCGGCAGGGCAGTTATTAATCCCGGTGTTACGATAGGTAATAACGTCGTAGTGGCATCAGGAGCAGTCGTAACCAAAGATGTTCCAGATCATATGATTGTAGCTGGGAATCCGGCACGAATAATCAAGCAAGTTGAAATCTCCTAAACAACAAACAGGTTAATCATTTATGATTTGTACCAAAGATCCTATTAAAAGAGCCACTTATTTTAATAGGATCTTTTATATTTAAGGACTTTTACATATATGCTCTTCAAGAATTGAACTATTATACAGAGTAATAAATGATCATATTCATCCTTACCAGGGTTTCTCCTAAATTATAGTATATGTGCGGACGGTCTGCTTTAAAGCGTATCGAATCTCCGGCTTTCACCGTGTACGTTTCTTCGCTGACTTTTACCACCATTTCACCCTCAAATACGGTAATAAATTCTTCAGTACCCTCACGGTGTGGGGCAGAACTCAGTTCCCCACCTGGTTCAATCTCTACGGTATAGATCTCAAAATTTCTATTTCCTTCATAGGGGAAAAACGGATACAAGCGATAGTGATTGCTTTCTTCAAGCACTTGTACTTTGCTTTTAGGAACGACTATGGCATCGGCAGGCGGTTCGCTAATCAGAGCAGTGAATGATATTTTCAGACCGTTCGCAATTTTCCATACCGTTGTAATCGAAGGATTAGATTCTCCGCGTTCAATCTGGCCGAGCATCGTTTTACTGATCCCCGTCAGGTCAGCTAATTTATCTAAACTCAATTTTCTTTCATTTCTTAGATGCTTTAGATTTTTACTTAAAATCAAATTAATATTCTCCATCATTTTTCCGCTCCCTATTGTGCTATATAAAGAACATGATGTACAATCATGAAGTACAAATGTGCGTTTCAACGTACATTTTATTCAATTATAACACACTGGAGTTGATTGTTGCATGCCGTTTATTCCATTTTTATCTTATGTACTGGTTACTAGCTTTACGCCAGGCCCCAACAATATTATGTCATTGGACAGTGCCAGGCGGTTAGGTTTGAAGAGAGCTTTTCCATTCTTACTGGGAATAACAGCAGGCTGTTTCGCTATTATGCTGTTAGCCTGCTATTTTAATCTAGCTTTATATCATTTCTTGCCTCGGGTTAAAATCTGGATGAATGTTCTTGGTAGTCTGTACATGCTTTACCTGGCAGTAAAAATAGCAAAGAGCAAATCTACTTCGGAGGATAATGACCACAATGAAGGATATTCCTTCAAATCGGGACTGCTGCTGCAATTTATCAATTTAAAAATCATTTTGTATGGTATTACGGTCATTTCAACGTTTGTAATGCCGTATGATGTGTCATATATGACAATGATAACGATCTCGTTAATCCTGACCTGTATTGGTTTTGTAGCTGTCATGTGCTGGGCGATTTTCGGCGCCATGTTTCAACGCTTTTTGAATAAGTATGAGCGCTCCTTCAATATCATAATGGCCTTATTGCTCCTTTATAGCGCACTATCTATATGGATTTAAATAAATACCGTATTCACGATTTAAAAGATGGGTTCCTGACTTATAAGCAGGAGCCTTTTTCGTGTGAAATAGAGTTTATTGAAAGAGTCATGAAATACAATCGGACAGAATGGATGGGTTTCCTGGTCATTTAGCTGTAAAACGGGTATTACCTTAATACATAAAGTATATTGACAACTTGTATATACATGATTTAATCTTGTATATACAAGAAGTTGAAAGCGTTATATTAAATTCTTTTACGCTACTTCATTTCGTAAGAAAGGAATGAGCATGAATGGAAGCAATGAACAAGGCTTTAATTCCTCAAGATCAAGACTGGTGGCGCAAATCGGTCGTCTATCAGGTTTATCCCAAAAGCTTTAACGATACGACGGGCAAAGGAACCGGTGATATAAGAGGTCTGACACAAAAGCTGGATTATCTGCAAGGACTGGGTGTTGATATTATCTGGTTGCAGCCTGTATATGTCTCGCCACAGCGCGATAACGGGTATGATGTAGCCGATTATTGCCGGATTAATCCTGATTATGGAACAATGCAGGATTTTGAAGAATTGAGCCAGGAAATTCGGGCGCGTGGGATGCACTTGATGATCGACATCGTGGTTAACCATTCTTCCACAGAACATGTCTGGTTTCAGCAGGCGCGGCTTTCTAAGGATAATGAGTACAGGGATTATTATATCTGGCGTGACCCAGCACCCGATGGAGGACCTCCGAACAACTGGATTTCCAAGTTTGGTGGACCAGCTTGGCAGTATGACGAGGCGACAAACCAATACTTCTTGACACTGTTTGATAAGACGCAGGCGGATTTAAACTGGGAAAATCCCAAAGTTCGGCAAGAAGTTGTTAATGTGCTGGAGTTTTGGGCTGAGAAGGGAGTTAGTGGCTTCCGACTTGATGTCATTAATTTGATCTCCAAGGATCGGCAATTCTCGGACGATGATGGAAGCACGGCTCCTGGGGACGGGCGTAAGTATTATACGGATGGTCCGCATGTGCATGAATACCTTCATGAATTACATGAGAAAGTATTCTCAACATATAACAGCGTCACTGTAGGGGAGATGTCCTCCACCTCACTGGATCATTGTATCCGTTATTCCAATCCAGAGAGAAAAGAATTATCTATGACCTTTAATTTTCACCATTTGAAGGTGGATTATCCTAATGGGCAAAAGTGGGAACTCATGCCTTATGATTTTGAAATGCTGAAAAGGCTATTTTCGGATTGGCAGATTGGCATGCAACAGGGTGGCGGCTGGAGTGCATTGTTTTTTAACAATCATGATCAGCCAAGAGCGATCTCTCGCTTTTTGGATGATGGTGAATACCATGTGGAAAGCGCCAAGCTACTGGCCACCACGCTACATGGACTTCAGGGAACACCTTATATATTTCAAGGTGAAGAGATTGGAATGCCCAATCCGCAGTGGTCAGATATTGAAGAATTCCGTGATGTTGAATCGCTGAATATGTATCGTATCTTACAGGAGCAAGGCAAAAGTGCAGAGGAAGCATTGGATATCATTCGAGAGCGGTCCCGTGATAATTCGAGGACACCGATGCAGTGGGATAACACCCGCAATGCAGGTTTCACTACAGGCACGCCTTGGATTAAGGTAGATGAACGATATCCACATATCAACGTTCAATCCCAGTTAGAGGACCCGGACTCGATCTACAATCATTATCGAAAGCTGATTCATCTGCGTAAGACGGTACAGGCCATCACCGATGGGGATTATCAACGCTTGGATGAAGCCCACCCTCAGGTCTATGCCTATCAACGCAGCAATGAACAGGAGACTTTGGTCGTCATCTCTAATTTTAGCGGGCAGGATGTACAGTTCCGTATACCGGATTCATTTTATTCATCATTAGATAATCAAGCAGGGGTTGCGGCTGAGCTTTTAATCGGTAATACCCAGCACGCTCCGCAGCTAAATCAGGTGGTCTCTTTGACTCCGTATGCTTCCTATATGTGGATTGTTCGTTAACCTTAGTGAATAGTATGGAAACATCTAGTAGTACCCCGGTAGTACATTTATTTATAAGCCGGGGTACTGCTTTAAAAATGAGCAAACGTCGAGGGAGTGGACTAGATGGCGATTGAAAGAGCACAGGTGGAAGACATTATAAAAGCCGTTGGTGGTAAAGACAACATAGAGGCCTCTACGCATTGCGTAACTCGTCTGCGATTTGCCCTTTATGATGATAAGCTGGTCGATAAAGAAGCACTCGAACAAAATGATCTGGTCAAAGGCCAATTTTCTTCACAAGGACAGTATCAGGTCGTGATTGGTCCAGGTCTGGTCGATAAGGTATATGACGAAATGATCTCCATTACAGGAGGCAGTCGGGCTTCTAAGGACGATGTTAAAAACGCCGCTAGTAAAAAACAAAACCCGATTCAGCGTGCCATCAAGACGCTGGCAGATATCTTTATTCCGATTTTGCCCGCGATCGTGACTGCAGGTTTATTACTTGGGATCAATAATATTTTGACAGGCAATGGAATCTTTTTCGAAGGAATGTCTCTGGTTCAGGTCTACCCTCAATGGACCGACTTTGCAGCAATCATTAATACCATTGCCAGCACTGCTTTTACATTTCTACCTGCCTTGATTGGATGGTCGGCTGTTGTCCGGTTTGGCGGTAGTCCTTTACTCGGGATTGTACTAGGCTTGATTCTGGTTCATCCGGATCTGCTAAGTGCATACAGTTATGCGGATGCCGTTACCAAAGGAACCGTTCCGGTGTGGGATTTGTTTGGCTGGCACGTGAACAAGATTGGTTATCAGGGACAGGTTCTACCCGTTTTGGTATCCGCTTACGTGCTCGCACAAATTGAGAAATTCCTCAATAAGAAGATAGCGGATTCATTTAAGCTGTTGCTCGTAGCTCCGATTACATTGTTAATTACAGGATTTCTTGCTTTTACAGTGATCGGTCCGGTTACTTTTATGATTGGTAATGCAATTACGTCTGGTCTTGTATACGTTTTCGATTTGGCTCCTGCGCTGGGTGGCTTGATTTATGGAGGCTTTTACTCCTTGCTGGTCATTACGGGAATGCACCATACTTTCCTGGCGGTGGACGTGCAATTAATTGGTACGCAGGGTGGCACGTTCCTATGGCCGATGCTGGCACTGTCCAATATCGCTCAGGGGGCCGGAGCACTGGCCATGATGCTGGTATTGAAGGAGCAAAAGGGAAAAGGATTGGCTCTTACCTCCTCCGTATCTGCGTTTCTGGGTGTGACCGAACCTGCCATATTCGGAGTGAATATCCGGTATAAATATCCGTTTGTATTTGGAATGATCGGTTCCGGTATCGCAGGTATACTGCTCACCGTAAATCATGTGTTGGCTTCTTCCATTGGTGTAGGAGGGATTCCAGGCTTCCTATCCATTTTCCCAAACAACTGGGGCGTATTCTTCATCGGGATGGCAATTGTATTGATTGTACCGTTTGCTTTAACCTTCATGTATGGGAAACTGCTAAGTAAACGCCGTCAGACTCCTGCTACACCAGCTAACGACTCCGTACAGAAAGATTCGGGCCGTCAAAATTCTGCACTGGATGTGCTTGAAGTAAAGACCCCGGTATTGGGGCATGTGGTGCCATTGGAGCAGGTTCCTGATCCGGCTTTTGCCGAACGGCAGATGGGGCAAGGTATTGCCGTGGAACCGAGGGATGGTCGGATTCTTGCCCCTTTCAGTGGAAAAGTCATTCACATCATGGTGAAAAGCAAGCATGCCTTGATTTTGGAGCATCCAACAGGTGTACAGATACTGGTCCATGTAGGAATCAACACGGTGTCATTGAAGGGAGAAGGATTCACCATGCATGTGGAGACAGGTCAAACCGTGGAGCAGGGCCAGCTACTGATGGAATTTGACCGTGAGCTGATTCAGAAATCGGGATATCCCATCATTACACCGGTTATTGTCCCCGATGGGCAGAATATGATTGAATCAGTTGAGGAATTGCCGGGTGAGGCGAATGATTTGCAATATATCTTAATGAGAATTCATTTGAATTCTTCATCAAACAAAACGGATTAAGTCAGATTCATCCTGCTAGCCTATTTTAGTAACCTGGTCAGTGAAAGAATGCTACAATAAACGTGGTGATGAAAATTGACTAAGAATATATTTTTGCAAATTTATCAAGAGTACTCGGGACGAATCCAGACAGGCGAATTGGCTCCTGGTTCGAAAATGCCCTCTGAAAATGAATTGGCCCGGGAGTATGACACTTCTCGTGAGACCGTGCGTAAGGCACTTCACTTGCTTGCACAAAATGGGTATATCCATAAAATAAAGGCTAAAGGATCTTTTGTTCTGGATATAGGACGGATGGATTTTCCCATAGGGGGATTGGTCAGTTTCAAAGAAATGTCTGAGCGTATTGGGCGTAAATCACAAACGATTGTTCATGAAAATCAGTTGATTCCCGTTCCAGATGACATAGCTACTCATCTTGAGATTGACAAAGACAAGTATTTGGTCTGGAAAGTCATTCGTGCACGTGAAATAGAAGGTGAATGTGTCATACTGGATAAAGACTACTTTCGATCAGACATTGTCCCCGTGCTTACCGAGGAAATTAGTCGTGAATCTATCTACGAGTACCTGGAAGGGGAGCTCCATCTTCCAATCAGTTATGCTAAAAAGATCGTTTCTGTAGAAGATGCAGATGAAGAAGACCGTAAGCTGATGGACCTCCAAAACTATACTCATGTGGTTGTAGTCCGTAACTATGTTTATTTGGAAGACACCACATTGTTCCAGTATACCGAATCAAGGCATCGGCTGGATAAATTTCAATTCGTCGATTTTGCCAGACGTTCTCATGGTGAAGAGAGAAAATCTGAGTTTTTAAGCTGACCCATTAGAGTTGACCCAAGAACGAGTGATTAAATTGGAATAGTTCAATGTGGTGGAAAGCCCCTCTTCTAAAGAAGAGGGGTTCTTTTTTGAATCCAGGACAAATTTGAGTAGATGTTGACTATTCGGCTGAGGAACCTAAATCCGTAATGGTTAGCTTAACATCGAAGGTTACAGGGATTTTACTGAATTTATAATCCCAATCATCTTTTACTTTTTTCCACACCTGTGGTTCTTCAATTTTCAAGTGATCACCAAAACCAGCAACATCGACTTTATATTCGGATTGTAATTTGTGCATAAGAGATTTAACCCTTCTAGTCACTTGTTTTTCAAACTCTAGCTCAGCTTCTTTCATGTTTCGCGTCTCAGTTGGGTCTACCTTCTCATCCCAGTTTTCGATTAAACGTCCTTTGGATTCAATTTTTACGTGAAAAGAGATGTCATCGTCATCGGCCACTTTAGTTGTTATTTTGCTCTTTACCGATTTGATTTCATAAGTTATGGCTTCATTTCGCTTGTCATACGTTTTGACAGCTCCGCCCTCAACATCACCCTTAATCCATCCAATACTTTCCACGTCTTGTTGTCCCAAAGTACCGATCCAGTGGCCAGTTTCTCCTTTAATAATACCAGCCCCTGAAAATTCTAATTCACCCTCAGACTCAATAATGTTTTGCAGTATGTAGCTTTTTTTGGAGTGCATTAACCCATCCAATTCAGACAGATTGACTCCCTTCATTACCTTGCTGGTTCTGAAATGGTTACGAAGCATGTTCAGAATATGAATGGATGGGATTTCGCCCGTATATTTGGTAACTAAGGTTTTGGCTGCTCGTTCCTTACTTAAGAAAACCATACAACTCGGACGAATATCATTATCACGTAGCACAAAATCCATCAATTGCTGCATCGTCTGTTGTTTTGCCAGTTCGGTGGAAACCACGATGACTTTTAGGTGGTGACCAATAACGGGACGATCCAAACGAAGAGAGAGCTGTCGGAAGATTTCAATCAAAGAATCTCCAGTACTAGCTATATTTACATAGTTTAGTTCTTGTCCACCGCCGCTGCCTTGTTGGTTTGTGCTTCCAGATGATTTCTTGGGGACGATTTGTACGCTGGCCGTAATTTTGTTTTTCTTGAAATAACGGCTGCCTTTCTTCTCCAAATCCTGTTCCAATGGACTGAGCTCTCCCTGATCGAGAGCCAATCCTGTATATATGCTAAGCTCCTCCACTTCCTTGCTACTCCAACAGCCGACTTGAGTCACCAGAAGAATGAAGGCAAGCAGTAAGGATAGGGTAGATTGTCTACACATTTTGCTTCAACCCCTTCTTCCTGATCATGAACACGATGGAGAGAAATACAGGGATCAGAAAAAATAATACGATTCCCATGTATCCGATCTCATCGCCAAGACTAAACACTTCAGTCATACGAACAGGAGTCATCGTGGAAATAAAGATAAGCGGGATTAAACCGAAAATCGCATAACGATATTTAAGACCAAACACCTCTGAGACACCTAAGGAAGCATTGAAGAAAAAACTGCAGAAATTACAAAACATTTGCATCACCCAGATTACCAGCAGTGGAAACTCCAGACGTTCAAAAAGAAATCCGGGGATCTCAAAACTGCGCATCAAATTAATGGTAGGCCAAGTACTTGTCACAGTAGAATCTACTGATAGCCCGCCGATTACCATAACTACAGTCAAAAAATACAAAACTAAAGGGATACTGATGCCCACTACCATGGCCTTAAATGCTTTTTCGGGGTGCTGCAAAAAAGCGACCAGTGTCATGACAACTTCACATCCAGAGAAGACAAGAATAGTTGATTTTAGCCCCTTGATGACGGGTAATATTCCGTCACTCAATACGGGGCGAAGGTGATCAATTTCGAAGATTCTTAAGCTAAAGAGAAAACAGAAAAGCAGAAAGAAGAGACTGATTGGAAGTACAATTTGGTACAGCCGCGCGATGGGATTAATGCCTCCAAAAACCAAATAACTCCCTACCCAGATGAATGGAATCACAATCGCCCAAACGGGGGTTCCTTCAAGTAGGAAAAACATGGTCACTTCAGCTAAAACCCGAATCTCAAAGCCAGCTATGATTATAAAGTATAGGATCAGTAGCACGCTTAAAATTCCACCCGGAATTGTGCCCACGATTCTTCTGGAGTATTGATACACGGTTTTCCCGGGGAACTGCTGACTTAATTTCACCATAATCCAGACGACGAATATGACAATACCTCCACCGATGAGGACAGAAAGCCATGCATCAGGAGTCTGTACCTGTTCAGTTACACCTCTCGGCAGTGTCAAGATCCCTGCGCCCAATACGGTATTGGTCAGGAATACAGCCCCCTGCTTCGTTGTGATCTTATCATCAGAGCGTCTAAACACAGTAGCTCCTCCTTCGTTATTGGGCATCATGATCTGCGTTTGCGTTGCTGCGTTTTCATCATGACAGGTCTTCGTTTCATCAGAGATATAGGAGCCCGGATGTATAAATCCTTCCAATCGCTTGGTCGCATAGGGGAAAAGGGAGTTACATACGGCACGCCAAAGCTTTTCAACTTCGTTAGATGGATACAAATTAACAGAAAGAACAATATGGTCCCAAACATGCCGAGGATTGCTGCAAAGAGCATTCCGACAAAACGCAAAAGACGCAAGGTAATGCCCGCACTGTATGTCGGTATCGAAAACGATGAAATGGCAGTAACCGCAACCACAATCACTAGGAATGGACTAACGATGCCCGCATTTACAGCTGCGTCGCCGATGACCAAGCCTCCCACAATGCCCATCGCAGGGCCAATGGGTTTGGGCAGGCGAATGCCGGCCTCTCGTAGAATTTCGATAGAGATTTCCAAAATCATGACCTCTATAACGGATGGGAATGGGACGCCTTCACGGGTTTCGATAATGCTAATGACCAGCTTGGTCGGAATTAAACCGGGATGAAACGATATAAAAGAAATGTACAGAGCAGGCCCCATAAGCGCTATAAAAGCCCCGCTAAATCGTAGCAGACGTAATAGTGTCCCGGGAATCCATCGCTCATAATAATCCTCGGGAGATTGAAGCAGCATACTGAAGGTCACCGGGACAATAAGTGCAAAGGGGGTACCATCCAGTAAGATCGCAATTCTTCCTTCCAACAAAGCATTAATGACACGATCGGGACGCTCTGTGTTATGAGCCTGTTGGAATGGACTTAAATAATTGTCTTCGATAAGTTGTTCCACATACCCAGATTCAGGTAAAAAATCCATGTCTATTTTTGATATTCTGCGGCTTATTTCTTCAAGCAGATCCGGATTCACAATATCCTTTATATACGCGATAACCAGATCCTTTTTGATTCTGCTTCCCACTTGGAATTTCTTCATTTCCAGACTTTTATTTAAGCCTTGGCGTCGAAGCATCGAAGTGTTTTCACTCAATACTTCCGTAAAACCGATTCTGGGACCCCGAAGCAATGCTTCAGAAGTTGGCTCATTGACGGAGCGAATAGTGCCATTAGGAGGGCCCACCAGTAGCGCTTCCTTCATTCCTTCAATTAATAGGGCGGTATGACCTAAAAGGATGAACTCGTACAGTTCCTCCATACGGGTAACTTCACTAATTTGCGTAAGTGGCATCAGGCTTTCTTTTATAAAAGAGTTACTTAACCCTTCCGGTTGTTCCTGTTGATCCTGACCCTGCTGGCCCTCAAACATCAAGACCTCTAATACCTGCTCGCTCATAAGCTTTTCATCCTGCATACCATCTATGAAGACTAACATGGACCGAGCATGAAATTTCTTCACCATAAACTCACGAAAATGCACATCACTATTTTCGCCTATAGCTTCACGAATTGCCTGTAAGTCGGAATCATAATTTCCTGTAATTTTAGAGCTCGGTTCATGCTGCTGATCCATGGGACCTTCGTTATGTTTGGATTTGGCTCCTTTACTGCCGACAAACGAATAAATCGAGGTGTTAATATAATAAATTCCTAAAGGAATAATCAACGCGAGACCGGCTTGAAAGAGTGTACTCCAGCTAGGAAAATAAGAAATGATTTTAGACCACATGATGATTACCTCCAAGCAATTCAATTCATTCTCCCTTAAGATACAAGTTGTTCATAAAGTATTCCTTATAACGGTTGTATTTACGCATGAATTGGAAAGATTCATTCGATGACGCTGCTATGATTTCCGGTCCTTACCTTAATCCCTTGAAATAGAATAGGGAAATCCCTGAATATTCATAATTTTAACTACATTGTGATTGAAATCACATATAGACCTATCTGCTGTATTAAAATAGAAGCATAAACAGAATTTCATAGGAACGTTGGAGATGTCGTCGGATAGGGAGTATCGTCGAATGAATGGAGGAACCGGTATATGATAAACAGTAAAAAGAAGCTTGTGGTTATAGGGAACGGGATGGCTGGTATCAATACGGTCGAACAAATTTTAAAATTAACAGATAAATATGAAATTACAGTCCTGGGAAGTGAGCCGCATCCGAACTATAACAGGATCATGCTCTCTTATGTGTTGGAAGGTAGTAAAACAATAGATGATATTATACTGAACGATTTGCAATGGTATGCGGATCAAGGAATTACTTTATATACAGGAAAAATGGTTAAAAGCATCGACGGTGAGCACAAGAAGATTCGCACCGAAGACGGACTGGAAATTGACTACGACGTGGCTTTGGTAGCTACCGGCTCACAATCGTTTATTCTGCCTATTCCGGGTAAAGAATTACCAGGCGTTATTGGTTTCCGGGATATCGCCGATTGCTCGGCCATGCTGGAAGCGGCAAAGACCTATAAAAAGGCTGCTGTCATTGGCGGAGGTCTATTGGGGCTGGAGGCAGCTAAAGGCTTGGTCAACCTAGGAATGGATGTTACGGTCGTTCACTTAATGGAAGATTTGATGGAACGTCAGCTGGACCGGGAAGCGTCTGCGATGTTGAAGGCAGAACTGGAACGCCAGGGAATCAAGTTTGCTATGCAAATGCAAACTGCGGAGGTGTACGGTCAAGATCGGGTACAAGGACTGCGCTTCTCGGATGGAAGTGAGCTGGAAGCGGATTTGGTGGTAATGGCCGTCGGAATCAAGCCTAATATCCAGGTAGCTGTGGAAAGTGGTATGGAAACGAACCGTGGGATTGTGGTCGATGATTTGATGAAAACATCCTTGCCGGATGTATATGCCGTAGGGGAATGTGTTGAACACCGTGGGGTCTGCTACGGTCTGGTAGCTCCGCTGTTTGAACAGGGAAGTGTAATTGCCAAACATTTGGCAGGCGCGGATACCGAAGGTTATGCAGGATCGGTAGTTTCAACCAAGCTCAAAATTTCAGGGGTGGATGTTTTCTCAGCTGGCGAATTCATAACCCAGCCTGAACATACGGTGATTGTAGCAAAGGATGAGTGGAAGCGCACATACAAAAAAGTGCTGCTTCGTGATAATAAAATTGTGGGGACTGTACTGTTCGGCGATGTGAGCGAATCTGCTAGTCTTCAAAAATATGTGCGTCAGCAAACGCCAATGACAGATGAGATATATGGACAGCTGATGGGTACCGGATGCAGCAATCACGGGGCGAAAACATCATCCGCTGAAACGATGGCCGATGACGAAATTGTGTGTGGCTGTAACGGTGTAACTAAAAAGGCGATTGTGGATGCAATTAATGAAAATGGATTAACCACAGTCGATGAAATTAAGGCATGTACCGGAGCTACGCGTTCCTGTGGTGGATGTAAGCCAGTTGTTGAACAAATTTTGCAATATGTTCTTGGAGACAGCTTCAAGACGTCAGCCAAGCAAGGAATATGTGGTTGTACAACATTGAGCCGGGATGAGATTGTGGAAGCGATCAAAACCAAAGGGCTCACAACTACGCGTGAAGTGATGAATGTACTGGGTTGGCATAATGATGAAGGATGCTCCAAATGCCGTCCGGCGCTGAATTATTATTTAGGGATGATTAACCCAGATACCTATGAAAATGAGGGAGATTCCCGCTTTGTAAATGAGCGATTGCATGCGAACATTCAAAAGGATGGAACGTTTACAGTGGTGCCAAGAATGTACGGCGGTGTAACGACTCCAGAGGATCTGAAGAAAATAGCTGATGTTTCTCTTAAATACAACGTTAAAGTCGTTAAAGTAACTGGGGGACAGCGGCTGGATTTGATTGGTGTCCGTAAAGAAGATCTGCCTAAAGTGTGGGAAGAACTCGATATGCCTTCAGGATATGCCTACGCGAAATCACTTCGTACGGTTAAAACCTGTGTTGGATCGCAATTTTGCCGTTTTGGTACACAGGATTCGATGGGAATGGGAGAAGTGCTGGAACGGAAATTTGAACGACTGGATTTCCCAGCAAAATTCAAATTAGCAGTTAATGGCTGTCCACGCAACTGTGCGGAATCATGTACAAAAGATATCGGAATCGTAGGCAATGACGGGGGCTGGGAGATCTTTATCGGTGGAAACGGCGGTATTAAAGCACGGTTGGCTGATTCACTCTGTAAAGTAAAAACGGACGCTGAACTGATTGATATTGTAGGAGCCGTGATGCAGTTCTATCGGGAAACAGGGCAATATCTGGAACGTACTTCGGAGTGGGTGGAACGGATCGGTCTGGAAGAGATTCAGAAGGTTGTCGTTCACGATACCGCTAATCGACAAGCTTTAGTAGAACGTATTGAATTTGCACTACAACAGGTCGAAGACCCGTGGAAAAAGATCATCAATGATGAGGATACACGTAAAAATCTATTTGAAGTTGTCACTCCATCTATTGTGTAATTGTATCTAAAATGCCTGAGGAAGGGAGCAATCAAGCAAATGATCAAGAATGCCGAATGGCTTGTCGTCGGTCACAGTAAGGATTTTCCGACTAGAATAGGACGTACCATCCACATTAAAGGGACTGAAATTGCTGTTTTCCGCACTTCGGAGAATGAGCTTTATGCTGTTGAAAATACCAACCCTCATCCCAAAGGAGGTCCTCTTACAGAGGCGATAGTATCGGGACATTATATTTATGATCCTTTGTATGACTGGAAAATTGATTTACGCACGGGTACCGTTCAAGAGCCCGATCACGGGCAAATTAAAACGTTCGCCGTCTGTGAAGAGGGAGAAGAAGTGAAAATATCGCTCGAAACGGTTTAATTTATTTGAAGGAATGAAAATAAAAAGGGCTCGACAGGAATAATCCTGTGGGCCCTTTTCGTTTTGGATTAGGTAATGGTAACGCCTGCACTTGCGTAGCCCACCACGGTATTAACGAGAGAAATTCCTGTAGCTGTGGCAGAGAAAACCATAAGCAGACGGGTTTGTGCGGTTACGGGTATTGCCAACCCAGTAGCAATACCACTAGAAGTCGTTCCTAATGCAACGATGTCAGTTAGCGGGGGGGTCAATGTAACGGTAGCTCCGGGAACGGCTATAAAGGTGTTATTAGGTGTCGGGGAACTAAACAACTGGGCAGTAATGCTAACGGATGATCCCAAGAGGGTTAGAGCAGCAGTTGTACTGAAATATCCGGCAATGGATGTGATTACACCACCCCGTGGAACGGAGAAAGCAAAGTTAATGACTGATCCTACAAGCGTACCTGTGAGATCAATGATACCGCCTACGAGACTAATGCCTGTTGCTGAGCTTCCAAAGCCGATTAAACTTGTGGTTCCAACCAGTCCGCCGGCAATGGTTGTCAAAATTGCTGGTCCACCCGAAGCAAATGGGATGATTGCCCCCGAACCAGTGGCTCCAGTAACGCCTGTAACCCCTGTGGCTCCGGTAGCTCCGCCAACACCTGTTGCGCCCGTGGCTCCGGCGAGTCCTGCCGTGCCCACCGCGCCCGGCAGGCCATCGGCCCCGGTCGGTCCAGTGGGTCCAGCGGGTCCGACCGCGCCAACTGCGCCCGGCAGCCCATCGGCGCCAGTCGGTCCCGTAGCTCCAGCAGGACCGACCGCGCCCACCGCGCCCGGCAGCCCATCGGCGCCAGTCGGTCCCGTGGCTCCAGCAGGCCCGACCGCACCCACCGCGCCCGGCAGCCCATCGGCCCCGGTCGGTCCAGTGGGTCCAGCGGGCCCGACCGCGCCCACCGCGCCCGGCAGGCCATCAGCGCCGGTAGGTCCCGTGGCTCCAGCAGGACCGACCGCGCCAACTGCACCCGGCAGCCCATCGGCGCCGGTCGGTCCCGTAGCGCCTGTTACACCTCCGGGAGGTCCAGCAGGCCCTTCAGGTCCGGCGGCCCCGATGGGCCCTGCGGCTCCGACAGGCCCGGCAGGTCCAGCGGCACCTACAGGTCCAGCAGCTCCCGGAGGCCCAGCAGGTCCAGCAGGTCCTTCAGCTCCGACAGGCCCAGCGGCACCTACAGGTCCTGGAGACCCGGGAGGTCCTGGAGGGCCCGGCACACCTGCTGGACCAGGCGCACCACCAGGCCCCACAGGTCCCGGAGGCCCTTGTGGGCCGGGCTCCCCTGACAAATACGGTTCACTTAGTGCGTTGCTAACCGTCGTTCCCGCAGTTCTGATTGCACGGATTAAACTATCTTTAAGAGTTGGACTGAGGGATTCCTGTAGAACGATGGACAATAGGGCATCCAACAGTTGCTGTAATGTAGTACCTACGCTGATCGGAGAGAAAGGCGTGGCTTCTAACGCTACTATAGCAAGCTCCAACGCCGCCAGTAAATCTGCCCTAGCCCCGCCTCTAAGTCTTAAACTTTTCGCCAGAGACAGTAATTGTCTTAAAATCTGTTGCAATAAAGATACATTAGCCGCAGAAGGGTTTGCGAATACAAGTGGGATGATCGAGGTCAATTCATTAATAAGCTTGAGAAGCGTTTCGATACTTCTAATATCTCTTGATGGTTTGCAGTCCTCATCTTTTTTTGAAGCACCACTGAACCTGAACGGTCTTTTATGTTTCATGCTCAAGTATCTCCTCCTCATTCTGCCTACTGTAGAGGTGACAGATGGTTAATCGCCCCGTTTTACAGATATTCATAATATATTTATTGAAGTGAAAAGGGTGAATACACAAGCAAAGCTTAATAAAATATTGATAACAAAAGCGCGGTTCCCAAATGCCTGGGACCGCGCTTTAGTGTGTAGTCTATTAGATTATATGTCTTCGGCAGATTTATTTGAAAATTCGTACCAGCAGTTCAGCCATCTCGCCTCTGCTAATGGCGGCTTTCGGTTTGAGCGTTCCATCAGGATACCCGCTAATCCAACCCGAGCCTATGGCTTTCTCGAATGCTGTGGAAGCCCAGGAAGCAATCTGCTGATCATCCTTATAGGATTGCAGTCCAGTAGGGCTGGAAACGGATGTCTGATTCTGCATCGCGTGTGACAGGATCACCATCGCCTGTTCACGGGTAAGGCTCTCATTAGGTCCGAACGTCTGAGCAGTTAGCCCTTGAATCCATCCCTGACGGTAAGCGGCATCCACGGCCGATCCAGCCCAGTGCCCCTTCATATCTGTAAATGAGGTAGACAGGCTCTCGTCTCCAGTAGTTCCTAAAGCCCTGATCAATGTGGCTACAAATTCTGCACGGCTCACCGCACGCTCAGGGCGCATGTTGCCGTCTTTATAGCCCTGCATCCAGCCTTTGGCTGCAAGAGATTGTAAGGACTTCGCTGCCCAGTGACCTTGTAGGTCCGGCCATACCTGAGCTGGTTCTTGTGAATCTGACGAATGGAGTGGGTCATTTTGTACACGGGTCTGATCTACCTGAGACGCGTTCGTAGAGATGGCAGCGGCAAAGGTACCTAATCGAGACGTATTCAGACTCACACCCGACAAAATCCCTTGTGAATTCACCACAGCAGTACCTTTTAGAATCTCACGTTCACCATTTTCATACATCACAAGAATGGAGAATTGAGGTTCAACATTTTGCAATTCACTTGAGGATACGCTATCCAGCGGCAGAACGATGGACGAATTCCCTGTCACGTTAGCTTTAATTTCTACAGCCGGTCCTATCAGCTTCAGGTTGGGTTGCTGCTCGGCCCAATCGCGAAATTGCTGATCTGCCTGCTGGAATGACATGGTGACGTCCTGCTGACCTGAGGCGGCCATGCTGGTTAGTGTGTCACTGGATACCATCAGCGTCCCATATTGGGATATCACTGAAGCTCCGAGCTGATCCCATTTATTTAGTACAGAATGAGTGAGGAGAACACGACTCATTTGCTTTTCCTGCTCCAAACGAATGTCAGCGTATGCCTTGCCTTCACGAAGTGCTTGTTGGATCTGTTCATCCAGGAATGCCGCAGGAGGAACAAAGAGGGAGACTGTTTTCCCTTGCTCTAAAAATCCTATCTGTTGTATGCCAGCAGACAGATCCTGATCCTCATTTTTATCTTTATTAGACTTGCCTGTGTCAACACTTACTTTGGCAGGGACGATGACTTCTATGGCCTGCGTCAAAGCATGAGAACCATCACTTACCTTCATGACATTCAGCATGACAGTGACAACGGAAGGGGTGTCTGCTTGAACAATAGTTCCGTCTGTACGCACAATGTCTGGCTGACTACTGCTGCTGATGGTCACACGGAAGCCATTAGGTACGGCAGGCAACCTAAGCAGTGTATCACTTGTTGTAGGGGCAGGTATGCTTGTGATGGAATCCGCGACACGCTGCGCGGTTAATCCTTGCGGATACACTAGCCCTGAGGGAGCGCCCTTCATGCCATTTACGTTCTGCAGCACATAGAAGCTGGCTCCTTCGGGTACAGGTGTAAATGTATATTTTCCCTCACTCGAAGCGATTCCTTCCGCTATAAGCTCCTGCTGGGCATTATACAGCTCAAGCCGTGCGCTCGGTAAAGCGCCTGTGACGATTACAGAGGCGATATCCTCGTCGCCTGCTGCGGCTACAACAGCACGGGGCAAGACGTTTATACGGCGTTCTGCCGGTTCTGCGGTCCAACTTCCATTGTCGCTATAAGCATAGTTCAATACGTATACACCAGGTACATTCGTATCGACATTGCCGATCCCTGAAAGATCGGGGACCAGGATATTGCCGTATACACTGTCCAATACACTGGCTCCCGGATCCGTGAAGCTGTCGCCGGTTTCCAAAACAATTGGATTATTGCCGTTCAGTCGTACATAAGGTGTATTCGGCAATGCTTTCAGCACGGTGATCGTGAATGTTCTTTGGACAGAAGCTATGCCTTTAGAAATCATAGCAATTAACTGTACATTCATATCACCGTCTGTATATTTAGGCCGATTTACCTGACCACTATCACTGAGGATATCCGGTTGATCCGAGGACCAGTCGATCTGGGTATCAAATGCCCCTGTACGAGGCAGGGCGATGGAATCCTTAATCCCTTGCGGGTAATCCAGATTCAGTGTATTTGCCGCCAAATTCACTGCTTCATCAGCGCTTACGGGCAATGCAGGTACGAGCAGACTGAAGGTTTTTCGAAGCTCAACCCCACCTCTTGACACAACCGCCTCCAGCGTGATGGTCTGATCGCCCTGTACATAGGTTGGGAATGTTACATGTCCAGTATGATCCAGGAACTCAGGTTGACTCGACGACCATGACACCTGAACACCATTCAGCGCATCCTTTGCCAAATATACGTCTCCGGTTACTGTCGTTAGCGGTAGTTCCAGTGCTCTGTATGCTGCGTCCACGGCTTCAGTGTCGCTCATCGGCAGACGGAGTACGTGTGCAGTAAAATCCTTTGTTTTCGTTAAGCCTGCAAGTTGCAGGGTAGCCGTTAGGGTAACGTCCGTATCTCCACTACTATAGGAAGGTCTGGTAAGTGTTCCATCTGCTGCAATGACAAGAGGTTTAGACGAGGACCATTCAATCTGCACTCCACCATAACCGGAGAGAGGGAGAGATACATTTTCTTGTACCGCAGACAAATCGCCAAGCGATAGAGTATCTGCTGCTTGATTCAATGTATCTTGAGCAGTCATCTTCGAAACGGTAACTTCGAAAGTTTGGGTATCCGAGGCGGTTCCTTTCGCAATCGTTGCTGTCAGTTTTACTTTTTGGTCACCCAAATCGTATCGCGGACGTATTACAGCGCCTTCGTTCGTAATGACGTCAGGGGTATCCGAACTCCAGCTCACCGTCGTATCATTTAACCCAGTGAGTGGCAGTGTCAGCTTTTGGGATACCGAATCCACTGTATCTCCAGGAGAGAAGCCTAAAGTAAGGGCGGCTTTTGCCTGTGCAACTCTCTCGGCATCGGTAAGTATGGTCACTTTGACCTCTGAAGGAGTGCTCTCCCCTTTAGCATTCACGGCCTGAACCGTGTAAACTGCTTCACCTGGCGGCAATGCTGAAGTGTCTATGA
Organism: Paenibacillus sp. EKM211P; assembly: GCF_011066175.1. Classification (NCBI taxonomy): domain Bacteria; kingdom Bacillati; phylum Bacillota; class Bacilli; order Caryophanales; family Paenibacillaceae; genus Paenibacillus; species Paenibacillus sp. EKM211P. The sequence goes on along the minus strand of NZ_JAAMNS010000013.1, from coordinate 149,531 downwards.
ATTGGGTTAAGCTGCCTGTATAGAGCGTTACGCTATCTCGCATGACTTTGTATGAGGCTGCATAAGGAACGGCATCCCAGCTTAACTCCACGGTATTTCCATTTTTAGTACCTGTAAAATGACCCGGAGCTTGTGGAACGGGTAATTGCTCCCCATAAGCAGCGAATTCCATGATGGAAGCCCATTGATTGTTTCTGGCATTTCCTTGATCAATATATAATCGCAAATATCTTGCGGTTACAGGAGTAATGCTCTTTTGAAAATTAGAACTCACATTATTCTGCACAGTATCCACAGTCGCCCAATTAATTCCGTTGCTGCTCGTCTGCAGTCGGAAACTATACGGGTCACGCTGATCTTGCCACCCATTAAAGACACCCATACCTGTAACAACGTATCGATCCACGATATACCAGTCTCTCAAATCTACCTGAATCCACTTTTCACCGTCACTCGCTTGATACCAGCGGCTTGTCGGTTCAATTGACCCGTCGACAGCTCTGCTGGGGTCATAGGGCTGGCTATAGCCACTTGATGTGGCTGGTTTGTTAAACACTACATTTTCCCAGCCGGCAGCATTGGTTTCATTCGTCCCTATGAGCAAAGCCGCACCGCTGATAAATGGCAGCAGTGGAATCAGCACACGGTAGGGTTTTAACTTGTTGCGTGTGAAGTTATTTCCTTCGAGCACGCTATCACCTCTTCTTTATTAAATAGCACACCACTTGAGCGTGTTCATATTATGGGCGGGACGGGTAATCCCCTTCGATTGCGATGTAGTAGTTTACATTCGGCAACGGGGAAGCTCCACGCAAGTCAGGCAATGCAAATGTACGCACTCCATCACCGCCAAAATTAGTGCCCAGCAGACTGTATAATGCTGAATACTGAGCAATGGGCAACAGCTGGCCTTCGCATTTTAGCCAGCCCTTAGGAGCGAACGTGTATGGGTACATCGTAATTTCCCCCATATAAGGCTCATAACCTGCGTGTGCCTGTTTGGGGCTAATCGCTGTTCCTCCTAACAAAATGACCGCCAACAGACTCAATACGGCGGCTTTCTTCCAAAAATGATTCTTCATACCTACAACTCCTTTAGATTCGAATAATGGACCACGAATTCAACAAATTTGTGACATTAGTCATAGAATGAATAGATATTATCATGGATTTCCATTTTTGCAATACAGCTCATCTATCAAATTCACCTTTTTATTCCTTTTATGAGCAAAGAAATTTGTTCCATCTGCCTCAATCCTTCATGCATCTTTTTTCTAATCCAGGTAAATCTATATACAAATCCTATGGAAGTGAAGGAGTGAACAGCGTGTGGCAGGTCATCGGAACTCATGCGCCCAAATGGAATGTGTGGGTGGAAGCCTTCTTTTTGTTCATCATACCTTTGATTATTTTTCTGACAGTACGACAACTTAAAGCGTTGGATGGTCGAGAGAGCAGACGTATGGAACGATTAAAGCTTATGGAAGAAGAAGATCGTTCGGAGCAGGCAGATCATAATCCATCTGTCAGTGAGGCAGAGAAGGAAAAGGGGACCTTTACCGAAGATTATGAAGCCAATATAGCAAAAATCAGACAAGCAGTTGCAGACATGGCAGACGTAAACGAACGCTCGATTTTTCTGGAAAATCTGAACGCTGTAAGCACACTTTTTTTTGTGGATGGATTAACGGACAAGGTTGGCATGGATCAGAATATTTTAAAGCCGCTAATGGATTGGGGCAGCTCCGGGCAAGAGAGGGGAGAGCTTCCGCGAGGAAAAGAGCTTCGGGATATGATTGTTCACCAGGTCATGCTGGTATCGGAGACGGAGTATACGTTAGAGGTGCAGTTCTCCTTGCAAAAGGTGCTGTTTGGTTCAGTCATACTCGTGATTCAGGGCATACCGGGTGCTTTTGTGCTGGGTACACCCAAAGGAAATACACGAGGGGTGGAAGATCCTATATCGGAATCGGTGCTGCGGGGACCGCGTGTCGGTTTTACAGAGACCCTCAGCGACAATACAGCGATGCTGCGCAGGCATGGAGAAAGTACAGAACTGGCCATGTCGTCCTTCAAAGTCGGCAAAAGAGTGGAAAAACAGCTGATGGTAGTGTATTTCAGAGATATTGCCGACCCGGAGCTTGTAGATGAGGTGAAGCGGCGGGTCCAAACCATTGATATGGATGAGGTACTGGAGTCGGGCTATGTAGAGCAGCTTATTGAGGATAATTTTCTTAGCCCATTTCTGCAAATTCAAAATACGGAGAGACCGGATCGGGTCATGGCTGCATTGCTGGAGGGACGTGTCGCGATTCTGCTGGACGGTACACCTTTTGCGCTTCTTATGCCTGTAACGTATGGGATGATGCTCCAGTCTCCCGAAGATTATTATGAGCGATGGCTACCGGGGTCGCTTATTCGATTTCTTCGGTTTATGGCAACTTTCATATCGTTATTTGCTCCAGCGCTCTATATCTCCTTTATCTCGTTTCATCCCGGACTGATTCCAACCAAGCTGGTCATTTCCATTATCAGTGCTAGACAGGGAGTGCCGTTTTCGACGTTGATTGAGGCCCTGATTATGGAAATTTCCATTGAAATTTTACGCGAGGCAGGACTTCGGCTCCCCAAACCCATCGGTCCAGCGATGGGTATCGTCGGCGGTTTGATTATTGGACAGGCGGCTGTTGACGCCGGGATTGTAAGCCCGATCCTCGTCATTGTGGTGGCAGTCACAGCGATTTCTTCCTTTTCCGCCCCTGTATACAGCGCTGGCATATCCATGCGTGTTCTTCGTTTCGGTGCCATGTTCACGGCGTCCATCTTCGGCTTGTATGGCGTGATCATGTTTTTTCTGATGCTGAGTATTCATATGGTTAAATTACACAGCTTTGGTGTTCCGTTTCTTAGTCTAACGACTCCCCGTTCGTTCAAAGACTGGAAAGATTACTTCGTACGAGCACCGTTGCAATTTATGAAAAACAGACCCATTCTTTTGAAGCATAAAGACCCTAAGCGACAAGGATGAGCTCAACACAGGAGGGAGCAAGATGGCCCGTGGGAAAAAAGCGGATAAGATTACAACGTTACAGACAACGGCAATTGTGGTTTGCTTTATGCTGGCTGCCGGGTTGCTTACCCTTCCAAGAGTAGCAACTGAAGCTGCAAAAACACCGGATGCGTGGATATCTGTCATTTTAGCAGGGGTGGGCACTTTTCTGTTCGGATGGGTTATAGTCAAACTAAGCTCACGATTTCCAGAAAATACCTTTTACCAGTATGTTCAGCAAATAACAGGCAAATTCATTGGCAAAGGGATTGGTATGCTGATTGTTATTTATTTTGTTTGTATAGCCGCATTTGAAATTCGATCTGTGGAGGAAGTCACGTCGTTCTTTCTGCTTGAAGGCACTCCGGCGTGGGCGATTTCAGCACCTTTTATGTGGCTCTCTCTGTACCTATGCATGGGGGGAGTGGGTTCATTAGGAAAGATATGTCAACTGATATTTCCGGTTTCGGCGGCTATCTTTTTGCTGATTTGCTTGCTGAGTTTAAATATTTTTGAATTGAATAACTTGCGTCCTGTCTTGTCGGAGGGGGGAATGCCAGTGCTTAGAACGCTCAAGACTACAATCCTGACATTAACGGGGACAGAGTCCTTGCTGTTTATTCTTTGTCGGATGGAAAAACCGGAGAAAGCAACCAAGGCAATCGGATTGGCGATTGGGATCGCGGTCGTTTTTTATACAGCTACGTTGATCCTGTGCATTGGCGCCTTTTCAATGGAAGGGGTGTTGAGCAGAACCTGGCCATTTTTAGATTTGGCCCGCAGCTTTGAAGTGGAGTATCTGTTGTTGGAACGGTTCGAGTCCTTATTGCTGACCATTTGGATCATGCAGATTTTTGCCACATTCAGTATTGCTTTTTATTGTGCTTCGCTCGGAGTATCTCAAATTTTGAATAGCTCTTATTCCAAGATGTTGTTCATTTTGCTTCCGTTTATCTACCTCTTATCCCAAATACCGAAAAACCTGAATGAGCTATTTTCTTTTGGAACGGTTATCGGAAATGTAGCGTTCGCTTTATTCGTGCTACTTCCACTGCCCCTGCTGCTTATTTCTCGCTGGAGAGGGGTGGGGTCATGAAAAGAGTCCAGTCAGGATTACTCGGATTGATGGTTTTCCTGATATGCAGCACACTTTCAGGTTGCTGGAGCAGCTCCCCAGTAGAGGATCTAAATCTGGAGACAGGCATTGCTTTAGATGTAGCGGAAGAATCCTCGCAAGAAAAGGAAATTAATCAGGAAGGGGGAGATTATCCAAAAAAGGAGTTAATTACAGGAACCTTTCAATTTGTCATTCCAGAGGAAAGCGGCGGCTCCAACACCTCCTCTCCACAAGCAAAGAAATTTTTTAATGTTACGGAAACAGGCGATTCCGTTTTTGAAATGATAAGAGAAATTTCATTGCGGACCAATCGACCTCCCATTGGGCAACATTTGAAAACGGTTATTATCAGCTCCAGTCTGCTTCGCAAGATTCCGTTGTATGAGCTGCTGGACTTTTTCTTGGGGGATAATGACATTCGGCCGAGTGTACTGCTGCTGATTAGTACAGAAAAGGCGGGAAATACACTCCAGGAGAAAATCCCTGGTCAGATTCCTGCCTATATTTTAAAGGATATTTTCCAAAACCGGAAACGGAACGCACGGTTGATAAAGCCTATGGCCTTGGTTAAAGTGATCGGACCCATGAAGGGGGGAAGAAGCTTTATATTACCTAATGTCATTACGGCGGAGAATGAAATCAAGCTCGCAGGTGCGGGAATCATCAAGGGAAAGACGCAAACATACGGTGGTTATCTGAATGAGTCAGAGGTTGAGGGTCTTATGTGGATCAAAGGCGAGCTGAAGGGAGGCGTGCTGAAAAGCCGCGATCCGAAAAGCGGTAAAAACATAGCATATGAGATCAAAGCGGGTAAAAGCAAGATCAAGGCCATCGTCCAGGGGGACGACATTTTCTTTCAGGTAAAAATGACCTCAGAGGGACGTGTTTCGGAGGTGCATATAAAGAATGAAGATTTGCGCAACAACAATGTGCTTGGACAGGAAGAGAGTCTCTTTCAGGAGAAAGTGAATTCATTAGCTGAACAAACCGTAGCTAAGATGCAAAAGCTGAAGGTTGATGTCGGAGGTTTCGGAGAAGCCTTGAGGATTCAACATCCTAAAGTTTGGCATAAGGTCAAAAAGGATTGGGATACCACTTTTAGCACCATTCCTGTACGGTTCAGCACAGATATTCATATTGAAGATTACGGCTCTTCGATTACGACGGCAGACTAAAAGGAATTTCGTTTGTATCTGTTATAGAAAAACCTTCAATACCACGAACCTAAGTGGAATTGAAGGTTTTTTAGTCTATTTAAACAGAGACAGTGTTTCTTTCAGCCACGTAATATAGCTTTCTTCCCGATTAATGGCACGGCTCAGCACCAAATAATGACCGAATTGACTAGAGCCGGGTACTTGAAAGTTCTCGTCCAGCCGCTGGAGAGAATTTTTACTTTCGTACAGGTATTCCAGCTTTTCTTCACGTTTGGCAATCTGATCCTCGAACAAGCGCTTACTTTCTTCCTTGGGGATGGCTGCTGAGAAATACAGCATGAGCATAAACTCATCCTTTTCTGTTTCCGGTAACTCTTTGGCGCTTAGCAGCCATTCGGTCAGCTCTTGGGTCCCTTTGGGGGTAATACAGTACAGCTTCTTTTCCAGCTTGGCTCCTGTAATGGAGGTGCGATATTCAATGAGTCCCTCTTCGGTCAGTCTTTTGAGCTCGGGATAAATCTGACTGTGCTTAGCACTCCAAAATTGTCCAATTTCCTGCTTGAATTGGCTCGTAATATCGTAGCCGCTCATTTCCTCTTTGTGAACCAGACCCAAAATGGCATATTTTAATGTGCGTTTCAACGTAGCTCTCCTCGCAATGGGGTATTTGACAATAGTATATCACAGCGCTACAATTTATATGTATCTTAAAACATGTTTATATTTACATGTTTGAATGATTGTTTATTATTTTGGTGTCTTGTTCAATTCATAAACTCATAATAAGGAAAGAAGGATGCAAGATGGACAAGTTTATCGGCAGTCACATGATTTACACCTATGAGAATGGTTGGGAGTACGAAATATATATTAAAAATGAGGATACGATTGATTATCGCATTCATAGTGGTATGGTAGGCGGACGCTGGGTACGTGATCAGAAGGTCAATCTGGTGAAGCTGGTAGAGAATGTGTATAAAGTATCGTGGACCGAACCGACAGGGACAGACGTTTCCCTGAACTTTATGCCTGAGGAAAAACGGATGCATGGCATTATTTTCTTCCCTAAATGGGTTCATGAGCATCCAGAAATCACGGTACGCTACCAAAACGATTTTATTCCGCTGATGGAAGAATCGCGTGAAAAGTATGAAACCTATCCGAAGTATGTGGTTCCTGAATTTGCGGATATTACGTTCATCGAAAATGCAGGTGTGAACAACGAACAATTAATCTCCCAAGCGCCTTACGCTGGAATGACAGACGACATTCGCGCAGGGAAGCTGCAAGCATAATCCAACATGGTTAATAGAAGTTGTGCAGCCTGAGCCTGTGGTAAGCAGTCTCAGGCTTTTTTACGTAAACTGGAGAGTGGATTGCTTAATGGGAGTGGTGGACGATATCTAGAATGAATAGTAGACCAGTCCATGCTCGATAAGATATGAACGACTAATCCGAGGGGGGAGGATGGTCGCTGTTGGGGAGAGAATGTACGAATTCGCATGGGCAGTCAGATCGGATAGGGCAGATAGTGCCAGCTCTGTTTTAACAGGTCCCCAGTGATCAGCGCGGTGCTTAATATATTGTTCAGCCTCGGTCAAGGAGAGACCTTTGAGCAAAGTAAATACGGAAGCCCAGCGGACGAGATCAAAGGTGCCTTTAATTTCAGGCAGCTTATATTCCGCCAGGCCTTGAGCGCCGTTACACGATATAGTAAGCAAGCCGCAGCAATGGTGTTGATACTGTTCAGAATCAGGAAATTGACGATGGTCGTATTGGATAATTGCTATGGAACCAATGCATAATTGCGTCGTTTGCAGCGTTGAGGGCTGGGCAAGCGTCAGGCTCATACTGGAAAGGCCTCCTTCTCGGGATCATTGTAATAGGGATGGAAGAATCATACGTCACAGCGGATGTAATGTAAATCATGAATATAAGCGTAAAACAAGAATATGTAGCGGAAAACGGATTTTAATGGCAATGGAAACGGATACTTGTATCCGTCTCTTTCATTATCTTGACGATGGTCTGTATATTACATAAAACAACCCCAGGTCACCCCAGGGTCGTCTTTACGAGAAATATATATCTGCATTATGCAAAATGCTTGTTTAGCTGAATCACACGGGTGTTACATCCTGAATTGCTTCTTCTTTTTCCTCTTTCCAGATCACGTTCTCGCGATAGTTAGATCCCCAATCGTACATCGCTCGCAGTACCGGAATCAGGCTTTCGCCATGCTCCGTTAGTGAATATTCCACATGTGGAGGGACGACAGGATAGACTTTACGCAGAATGAGTTGATCTTCTTCCAGCTCGCGCAATTGGTTGGTCAGCATTTTTTGCGTAATGTGGGGGATCAGCTTCTTCAATTCACCGAACCGCTTGGTGCCTTCCATACCAAGATGCCACAAAATAATCAGCTTCCATTTGCCACCGATGACCGCGAGAGTCAATTCCTTATCACAATTAATCAGCTTCAAATCAATCCGGTCTTTTACAGTTGTGATGTTCATCGACCTCCTGTCCGTAGTTATTCCAAGTATACTATGTATAACTACAGTACGCAAAAGGAGATACATCCATTTTGGAAACTATGCATACGATGGGATACGAATAGACTGAAATCACAATCTGATGATGTGTGCCAGGCTGGAAGCTTCCAGAAATCTACGACGTTTAAGAAGGAATAACGATGGTGTTAAAGGACTCCGGCTCCAGCCCCAAACGGTGTGTTATTTCTCCGACAGACAGATTCAGCACGCGAGATTCCTTGAACGGGTTGGCGATGACCAAAGCCCTTTGTCCGTCTGTATTTTGAAAAGCAACCGCATTTCCAGCCCATGAACCTTGAATTCCAATGCGTCTGGCCCCTGGCAATACAAAATGAGAAAAGTGCTTCATAACGTAATATTCCGGGTTCAGCATAGGTTTTCGATCTGCTGGATCAACGGTGATCATCGAATTTTGCTCCCAGCCCCATGTGCTCTTGCCTCGCGGTTCCAAAACCATATTCCAGTAAATATAAGCATTCACGCCATTGGTGAAGTAGTGTTGGTACAGATTATATACATATTTGGCGTAGTCCCATGAGTTTTCTCCGTTTCCGCATTCATTTTCGGTCTGCATATAACGAAGCTCAGGATAGCTGGCTACGGTACGCTGAATGGCATTTTTACCTGCCCACTGATAGCCTACACCTTTAATATATTTATAGGCCTCGGGGTCACTCAATACGGTATGGGCATACTCATCGAAGCCAGTTGAAGTTTTCTTCATTAATTCCTCCCACGGATCGGGGGCGTTAATAGTACCCAGCCAAATTTCCGTATCCAGTCCGTGTTCTTCAAAAGCAGGCCCCAAATAGTCGCGAATAAATTCACGTAGTTGTTCTCCGGTCCATACGCAGGAAGGGAATTTCTGATCAGCAATGACTTCATTTTGAACATGAACCTGATGAATCGTAATGCCTGCCTCGCGGTATGCCTGAACAAATTTGACAAAGTACAATGCATACGCTTTCAAGATATCCTTTTCCCAGCGCAGCGTTCCGTAATTGTAGGCTTTCGGTGATTTCATCCATGTCGGCGGACTCCAGGGTGAGGCGAACAGCTTCAAGTCTGGATTGAGTTGTAACGCTTCCCGAATAAAAGGAATGAGATATTGCTGATCGCGCTCAATGGAAAAGTGCTTCATCTCTATGTCGCCGTCCGTTTCATTATGGCTGTACCATTCCAGCGCGTAGTCACTCGCTCCAATAGGAAGTCGGCATATCGTGAATTTGTGCTCGCCCTCCGGGTGAAAGAGAGCATGAAGCACCTGATCCCGCTCTTCGCTGTCCAAATGATTCAGGGCCACATAACCCAATTCATTAAAACAGCCGCCAAAGCCTTCTACAAGCTGATATGTTTCTCCTGTAAAGGTTAGGTTGGCACTCTCTTGGGTTTGGGTCAAATGATGAGCTTGGGATTGCCAAGCATTAGCTTTGGAAGTGGAAAACCACTGAATGGTTTGATTGCTCATGTGTACCCCTCCTGTTCAATCTTTTTGTATCTCTACTTATTATAGGGTAGGATCGTAGGGGAAGAGATGGTCTGAGCGAAGACAAATTTGCCCTTATCCAAGGTGAAATTTGCGGATGAGAAGTTTCCGTAAATAAGAAGTGGCGAGAACACATAAAGTACACATCTCTTTGATATGCTGTTGTCCTAGAATGACCGAAAGAGGGAAGTCGATTTGAATAAAAGAGTTCTTCTCGTGGAGGATGAAATACGTATTCGTGAAGTGATTGCGGATTATTTTAAACAAAATAATTGGGAAGTCTATGAAGCAGGCAATGGAAAAGATGCACTCCTCTGGTTTGATTCGGTGCAGCCGGAACTCATTATACTCGATATTATGATGCCTGAGCTGGATGGTTGGGAAGTATGCCGTCAGGTACGCAGCCATTCAGGTGTACCGATTATTTTGCTGACGGCCAAATCCGGTGATGATGATAAAATATTGGGCTTTGAGCTGGGGGCAGATGACTACGTGACCAAGCCTTTCAGCCCCAAGGTGCTGATTGCCCGCGCGAACGCGCTGATGAAACGGGTAGAGGGACATGTGCAGCCCGAGTCGCATATTTTGCGGTTCGGCAGTGCTATGCTCAACACGATGGCTCATCGGCTTGAAGTGGATCAGGCGGAAGTTGAGCTGACGCCCAAGGAGTATGAGCTGCTGCGGCTGCTTATACATAACAAAGGCATAGTTGTTTCACGGGAGGCGATACTGAACCGGGTGTGGGGTATCGACTTTGAAGGGGACACACGAGTTGTTGATACGCATATCAAAAAGCTGAGAAGTAAGCTGGGCCGTGAATCACGCCATATCCGCACGGTTTTTGGTACAGGCTACAGGTTCGAGGAGGAAGAATGAACAAACGGGGAGTTACCTTTAAGTTGTTCATTATGACGGTTGTGTTTTTCCTGTGTTTTTACGGAATGGTGATTTTAAGTCAATTGCTGTTTTTTGAAAATTTTTATCAGAAACAGAAGATTGGGCGTGTGGAAAGCCGTTTGCAAAGCTTCGGTCAAAGTTATGTCCAGGAGGCTTGGGGATCGGGAAGGGTTTCGCGTGAGGCAGCTCGTTTTATGCTCCAGAATAAAAACCAGCTGGCGATTGTAACGCTGGACGGCAAAGTAAAGCTGGATGATGCGTTTCATATCAATCTCAGAAAAGCAGATGGTAAAATCGTTAAAATATCGTTGTCTCTGTTTATGAGCGAATACGGAGATGAACTGAGATCTGCCCGGATTCAGCCTGGTGACACGGTGACCGTTGAAGGTGAGGTGTTGGGAACTGACGGCATCTCCTCTGCCTATTTAATTTATCCATCAGGCATACAGAAGCTTGGGTTCAAAAATATAGGATCAATTTCAGATGAGACAAGCACAGATGACAGTGTACGACTGTCCGGTACGGTGACAGAGATTGTGCTGCCGGATCTGAAAACATGGAGTCAGCGCCAAGGTCTGCTGTATAGTGCGCTGGAGGAATGGTTTCCTTTATCCCAGGATCATCTGGAGAAACTTAAAAATTTCGAGGTGTTGGAGGAAGAGTGGACGGAACCTTGGACAGGGGTACGAAATGCCGTTATCGTCCATCCTGTTCGTCAGAGCACAGGCGAGATCGACCTCTTGTTCACTGTGACATCGTTGCAGGAAATCAGTGAGACGAATGAGGCTCTACGCTGGTTTTATCTGTATCTGGGGATCGGCGGATTTGCACTTATTCTGATTTTGTCCCTGTTCTATTCCCGAATGGTAACCCGCCCGCTTATTACTTTGAATAATACCGCCAAGCGGATGGCCAAGCTCGATTTTACAGCCCATACGCCAATCCGGCAGAATGATGAGCTGGGTAGCCTGTCCTACAGCATGTATACCCTGTCCCAGAACCTGGACACAGCTTTGCGCGAGCTTCAGGAGGCCAATCAGCAATTGGTTGAGGACATGGAACAGAAGCAGAGAATGGAGGCTGTGCAACAAGACTTTTTTGCCAATGCTTCTCATGAGCTGAAAACCCCGCTAAGTATTATCAAAGGGTTTGCAGAAGGATTGCAAGATGGAGTCAGCGCCGGGAAGCAGGATCATTATATGAAAGTCATTGTAGAGGAAGCGGACAAAATGGAGCGATTGGTCAAGGATATGCTGGACCTTGCCAAATTGGAATCTGGAACCCTCAAGCTTCGCAAAACGACCTTTATTTTGAGCGAGCTGGTGGAGGAGGTTGTGGATAAGCTATTCCATCTGTTGAAGGAGAAGCAGCTGGAAGTGGTCATTATTCCTGCCAATGAGCTGCCGATTCATGCCGATATAGGATGGATGGAACAGGTGATTATCAACTTTGTTGTCAACGCCATACGGCATGCCGAGGAAGGAAGCTCGATCACGATTCGTATCGAAGGCTCTGGGGAAGTCAATACGTTTTCCATTGAAAATAAGGGGGAGACCATCCCAGACGATCAGTTGGAGCTGATATGGAATCGTTTTTACCGGGCCGAGCTCTCCCGCAGCCGCCAGACAGGTGGGACAGGACTCGGGCTATCGATCGTTAAACGAATTCTGGATTTACACGAATTCCGCTATATGGCGGAGAATACCAAGGACGGCGTCCGTTTTGTCGTTATATTCGGAGGCTAAGCTATGGCAAAGGAGTTAACAAGTATGAAATGGAATTGGTTGCCCTCACTTTGCACACTTGCAAACCTGGGGGCAGGGGTCCTATCCCTATACTTCACGATTCATGAGCAATATATGACCGCCTTTACCCTCGTGGTAGTGGCTGCTTTATGGGATGTACTGGACGGTTTGCTGGCAAGGCTGCTGCATTGCTCCAGTGATTTTGGCAAGCAACTTGATTCACTGGCGGATGTGGTCTCATTTGGTGTTGCTCCTGCTTTTCTAATCTTGCAGTACAGGCTGGGGGATACCCACTGGATAGGACCGCTTGTAGCCGTGTTGTTTGTGATATGCGGTGCGGTAAGGTTGGCGAGATTCAACCTAATGGCTTTTAGCAAAGGCTTTGTGGGCATGCCCATTACAGCTGCGGGTGTGGTTTTGTCCTTTATGTTTTTATGGAGTGAGCATTTGAAGCCGGGGTTGTTGCTGGCACTCATGGTGGTGCTGTCGTTCCTGATGGTTAGCCGTATTCCCTTCCCGTCCTTCAAAAAATAATCGGTCAGGAGGTGGCGCCTCTATGGAATGGGCCATCAGCATGATTACACAATACGGATATATTGCTATTTTTGCACTGCTTGCCCTTGGAATTATAGGGCTACCCGTTCCTGATGAAATTATTATGGTGTTTGTCGGCTACCTATCCTCTATCATGGTACTGAATTATTCCGTGTCTATATTAGTCAGTTTCATTGGGGCGATGACAGGGATGATGATCAGCTACACGTTAGGCAAAAAGCTGGGTCAGCCGCTGGTAGATAAGCACGGCAAGTGGGTGGGACTGACACCAAAGCGGTTTGCAAAGGTAAAAGGGTGGTTTGCGCGCTTTGGATTGTGGACCATTTTGTTCGGTTATTTTATTCCAGGAGTCAGACATGCGACAAGCTATTTGTCGGGGATTAGCGCGATGCCTGTACGAAAATATATGCTGGTGGCCAGCGCCGGTTCTCTGGTATGGACACTGATCTTTATCTCCATTGGTTACATTGCTGGGGCCAATATAAACTTTCATTAAGGTAACCGCAAAAGTAATGTAGCATTTTTCACGTATTGCACCGATAATATAAATAAAAGAACCTGTACAACCAGTGAGGGGATCTGTATTGAATGCATTAATGAAGTATATTGAAAAGTTACCTGGTTTTCTGCAAATGATCTTGAATATCTCGCTGTTTCTGGTCGGGCTGATTTTAAGCTTCTTACTTCTAAAAGAAACATGGGCCATATTTTCATATGTGTTCTTGTCTACAGAAGACGACAAAAATTACTATGAATTCACGGAAGAACTGCTTGTATTCTTTTTGTATTTTGAATTCATTGCATTAATCGTTAAGTACTTTAAAACCAATTTTCATTTTCCATTACGTTATTTCATCTATATTGGGATTACGGCCGTCATCAGGCTCATTATTGTGGACCATGATGATGCTAAAAATACATTCTGGTGGTCCATTGCTATCCTAGTCATGGTAGGTTCTCTATTGATTGCTAACAGTAAGTTGTTAAAGAGAGAAAGTTGATGCCGAGGAAGATTGCAAGGGTGACAGTCAAGTGGGAGAGAGGGAATAAAGACGAATGGTAAGAAACTGGATGAATCATGCGGGCGTCAGGCGGGCAGCCGTCCTTGCGATAATCGTTTTACTGCTCTTCATGTTAAGAAGCATGATGAATATTATTTTGTTAACACTGCTGCTTACGATTTTGATTGGCAGCATATATAACGGTGTGAATAAGCTGATCAAGCGGTTCGCCAATGTGCCGCCTATGATTGTGCTGCTACTGGTATACGGGTTGCTGATTCTGATTATTGTGTGGGGAGTTTACCGAATGGTGCCGCTAATCAGCGTACAGGTCAAGCAGGTATATCTCATGATTCAGCAAGCCTACATGTATCCTGATCGTAACCAATGGAATGAAACGATTATTGAATTTATGGACACGCTCAATGTTCAGCGGTTATTTGAGCCTGGCTGGAATGCGGTAATGAAAATTAGCCAGCTGGGAACACAACTGCTGGTATCAATTATTCTGAGCTTGTTCTTCCTGATGGAAAAATCCTATATTACACGCTTTACAGCTACATTTGTGGATAGTAAGCTGGGTTGGTTCTTCAAGGAAGTAGGCCATTTTGGACGAATGTTTCTGGGTACATTCGGGAAGGTGCTGGAAGCCCAATTATTGATTTCACTCATCAACTGTATATTGACGACGACGGCTCTTTGGATTATGGGTTTTCCCAATCTGCTCGGCCTCGCGCTCATTATATTCTTGTTGGGGTTGGTGCCAGTGGCGGGTGTATTCATTTCCCTGATCCCGCTCGGTCTGATTGCTTTTAGCGTCGGGGGAATCAATTATGTGATTTACTTGGTTATTCTAATCGTAGTTATTCATGCGATTGAAGCCTATTTCCTGAACCCGAAGCTGATGTCATCCAAAACTAATTTACCGATCTTCTTTACCTTTGTTGTATTGATCTTCTCTGAGCATCTGATTGGGGTGTGGGGCTTGATTGTAGGTATTCCGTTGTTTGTTTTCTTCCTTGACCTGATCGGGGTACAACGCAAGCAAGAGAAGGATACCTAATCTATTTACGACAGATACGAACATAGTAGTGACCATTGATTTTTCATGACGAATGCCTGCGAAGCCGCAGGCATTTTTTGATTTCCTGGTATTCCTCATTTTATTCATGGAAAAGCTGGCTGACGCTCATCACCGTTCAGGAGGAGTCCAACGGTACGCTTCACTTTCTTGGGGGTATCGGATACCGTCAGGGTAGCTTATCAGCTCGATAATCGTTCCCCAGGGTGATCTTCCATATACAAACTGGTTGCCTGCACCTGCTTCAATACCGGATAGCGCATGCGGAGGGGACAAGAGTGTTCCTCCTGCTTGTTGAAAACGTGCCGTCGCCGCGTTCATGTCATCCACATAGACAGCAAAATGCTGTAGGCCATAGTCTGCTAATTGGATAGCGAAGTTTTGCGGGGTGTTTTCCAACTGAAATAGCTCAATTCCAGGTCCTTCATGGATGCGAAGCAGACGAATATGAATGATACGTGCGCCTCGTTTTAGTCCTAATTGCTGTTCTGTTTGTTCTCCTTTTTGTGGAGGCTGCGGCTTGTTGAGGGCATCATAGCAGATGTCAGCCCCGAAGGCGTTCTGTAAAAAGGTCGTTGCCTGTTCCACGTCAGGTACCGTAATTCCAATATGATCTATTCCGCGTACGGGATGTTGTTTTGGGGTCATGTATACGTCTCCTCCTTCTCGTATCTATTGTTTTTACCCATAATCTAATGTTTACCCACCAAATTTTTAATTCTCTAGTTAACTGTAGTACACTGAGTATCAAGATTAGATCAAGTGAAAAGAAATGAGATGAGATGGATGGAACAAAAGATTAAGGTATTGGCTATATCGGGGAGCCTTCGTCAAAAGTCTTCCAACACCGCGCTTATGAAGGCTACTATTTAATTGGCTTCTGAAAATATATCATTCATAGTTTATGATGGATTGGGGGATCTGCCCCATTTTAATCCTGACTTGGATGTAGAGGAGGGGCCAGCTTCCGTAAGAGAGCTACGGGAGCAATTGAAACAAGCCGATGGAGTGCTGATCTGTACGCCGGAATATGGGAATGGTGTGCCGGGTGCTTTGAAAAATGCCTTGGACTGGCTCGTATCTTCAGGTGAATTTGTAAATAAGCCTACAGCGGTCATTAGCGCTTCGCCGTCCCCTATGGGCGGTAACCTGGCTCATGCTTCGCTGCTGCTCACATTGCAAATGATCAATGCAGAGATTGTGGAAAATGGAAAGGTCATTATTCCGCATATCACATTGAAGTTGAATCAAGAGGGCACCATAACAAATGCTGAAACTAGACAGGAGCTGGAAGCATTACTTCAAGGGCTTGAGCAAGCATGCAGAGGACAGGCATAGAAAAATTCAAAGCAGATCCTTCATCATAGAAGGATCTGCTTTTTCGGATGGCCACCTACTATGTATTCAACGGCAGGTATTCATCAGTTATCTAAATGTTAGAAGTGTTCAATAAGCTCTCATAGACCTTTAAACGGGCATACACCGTTTCAAGTATCGGATATGAGACATTACTGCCAGAAGCCAATGCCAGAAGTGCACCGTGCAGATGACTTGCTTCAACCGGTAGATTTTTCTGCATATCACGTTGCATGGATGACATCATCTCAGGCTTTAAGGAATCCATCGTTTTTAGTGTATGTGCTTCCATTTCTGAATGAATAGGCATATCGGCGTTGCGTGCGAGTGTGACGATCTCATGCAGTAGCCTTTCATAGATTGCACGCGATTCGGGCGTGGCGAGTATAGCTCCGACGGAGCTACCCATGAGGGTTGTGATTCCGCTCATGCTGGCAATAAATATATACTTCTGCCAAATTTCACGCTGAATGTCATGACTGTGTGTGACGGTGAAGCCTGCATGATCAAGATGGCTACATAGTAGTTGCGCACGCTCTGAATTTGCTCCATCCCATTCCCCAAAAACAATGCGGTGAAACGGGCTTGTCTGAACGATAGAGCCTTTGTGATTTAACGTCGTTTCGATATAACAAAGCCCACCCAGCACTTTTTCAGCTCCGAAATATTCGCGCAAAGATTCAAAATGTTCATAACCGTTAAGTAAAGGAAGAATCATGGTATCTTTGCCGATATAAGGCGCAAGGTCGGGCTGCAATAGAGGCAGATGGTACGCTTTGACCGCGAGAATAATACAGTCAAATGGCTCAGCAGCTTCACCGTAGGTAATAGCCTGGATCGGTGTCTGAAAATCTCCGTGCACACTTTGAATCGTCAGACCGTTTTCTGCCAAATGAAGCTTTTTGGAAGGGCGCACGAGAAAGGTTACATCTTCCCCCTTTTGAACCAGGCGTCCCCCAAAATAGCCTCCAATAGCTCCTGCACCCACAACTAGAAACCGCATCCTAGGGTACCTGCCTTTACTTTTTGTTTCATTTCCTTTAGTTGCAAAACATTAAGCGCCTTCGAGTTTGTCATGATACATTCAAATCCTTTCCTACCTTGGTTTTGGAAAAACAAAAAACCTTCCAGCACATTGCTGAAAAGGTCCGAAAGGCAAAAAAAAGAGTCAATTTGCGACCGTTCTTTTGTCTCGGTCCTTTCGGATCAGAGCAAAATCCAACGAGTTCACCTCCATAGGGTCACGCTTATACTTATTAAATTACACCTTACCAGAGTACCGTTCGAATATATCGATACAGCCTCTCAGGGAAGTATACCAGAATATCAGGTTCCTGTCCCATATAAAGCCAATCCGAACAGTGTGTGACGGTATCCATAATGATTTACCTTTAGCACAGTTCCCCTAAATGTAGCACGGACTTAGTGTATATGTAGCGTAATGAAGGTGATATAATAGGGCGCAAATAGGTAGGTTCATAGAACAAATAACTTGGAGCAGAGGAGAGAAGGCTGGTGTTTGAGCAAATTGTAGCGTATGGTCTGAGCCAAAAAGAGGCCGTTAAGGATTATCCATTTGGAGCTGATCCCCTGGTACTAAAGGTAGGGGGCAAGATGTTTGCTCTCCTGACTGAAAAAGATGGCATTAGCCACGTATCCCTGAAATGTGATCCGGTCATTGCAGAAAACCTGCGTCAGCAGAATAAGGCAATTAAGCCAGGCTATCATTTGAATAAAAAGCATTGGAATACGGTAGAGGTTGATAATAGCTTTCCGTTGGAGGATTTGTACAGCATGATCGACCATTCGTATGAGCTGGTCTTCAAAAGCTTAACCAAAGCGCAACGCGAAGCGATTACGATGAGGATACGGGCAACAGATCTGTAAAAGGGCTGGTGAAGCCCTTAGTAACACTTTTATAGTTTTACTTGACAGAAAACCACTAAAGATATATTCTTAATTTAAAGATAATTTATTTGAAAATAATATCAAGGAGTGGAACTGAATATGAGCGAACTGGTGAATGTTATTCAAGAGAGAAGATCGGCTTCTAAATTTATTCCTGATGTTACTATAGATGCAAAAGAACTGGAAGAGATATTTCAGCTGGTGAAGTTTGCTCCATCGGCTTTTAATTTACAGCATGCGCGTTATATCGTAGTGCAGGATGCAGAGATCAAACAAAGGCTGCATGATGAGGCAAGTAAGCAGTATAAAATATTAACCGCTTCGGCTACCATTGTAGTGCTGGGTGATACAGAGGCTTATACCAAGGTAGCTGACCTTAACGAAGGGTTCCTGAATTTGGGTGTTCTGAGCAAGCAGGAATATGATAGCACCGTAGAATCAGTAACTCAGTTTTATCGCGAGCGAGGACCTGTCTTCCAGAGGGAAGAAGCGATTCGTAATGCCAGCCTGTCGGCTATGCAATTTATGTTGATTGCCAAGGACAAAGGCTGGGATACTTGCCCAATGATCGGTTTTGACCCGGCGAAGGTGCAGGAAGTATTGAATATCCCCGAGCAATTTGTGCCTGTGATGATGATCACCTTGGGGAAAGAGGACGAATCGGGGCAACGGGCAAGAGGATATCGCAAGCCGGTTGGACAGTTTGTTAGCTACAATGGATTTTGAAATTTGTAAATCTTCATGTTCATTAAGGAGTGATTGAGATGTCTTTGAAAACCGCTGGAATTCACCATATTACGTCCTTTGCAGGCGATCCACAGGGCAATGTTGACTTTTACGCAGGTGTGCTTGGTTTAAGATTGATCAAAAAGACAATTAAATTTGACGCTCCAGAAGTATATCACTTGTATTTTGGGAATGAAAAAGGCAGCCCGGGCACGATCATTACCTTTTTTCCGGCTCCGGGTACACGCAAGGGTAAAATTGGAGGCGGACAGGTCGGGATTACGACGTATGTTGTGCCGCCGGGCTCGCTAGATTACTGGGAAAACCGTCTGCACAGCTTGAAGGTATCCTTCACAAAGGCTACTCGCTTTGGCGAGTCATTCATCCAGTTCCGAGACAATGAGGGCTTGCATCTGGAATTGGTGGAGCGCGAGGAAGGCCCGGTGAACACGTGGACAGCTGGAGGCGTACCTACAGATAAAGCGATCAAGGGCTTTGGAGGAGCAGTGCTCTACAGTGCGGATTCCAAGCACACCCAAGGCGTGCTGGAGAATGTTCTGGGCATGACTCCCATCGGTGAAGACGCAGATGCGGGCTATATCCGTTATCAGACGACTGGGGATTTGGGCAACCTGATCGACATTCCAGTCAAGGATGTACCGTGGGGGAACGGCGGCGCCGGTACGGTTCACCATATTGCGTGGCGCGCGCAGGATGATACCGAACATCAGGCGTGGAACGAATGGGTTCGTCAGCATGGTTTTGGGACCAGTGGCATTGTAGATCGCCAATACTTCAATGCCGTATACTTCCGCGAGCAAGGCGGTATATTATTCGAGATCGCAACCGATCCGCCCGGATTTACGGTGGATGAGGAATTGAATGAGTTGGGGCACAAGCTGATGCTGCCTGAATGGTATGAGCCTCAGCGCGCCCAGATTGAATCTAATCTGGTTCCCATTGAGCCTAGAGTGCTCAAACAGGATGAATCGGTTTGAGCAGGACAATCACATATAGAACATTAAAAGGTCCAATGCGGGAAGATTTCCACCCTCATTGGACCTTTTGGGTTCTAAATGTCATAAGTGTAAAAATAAGCGTGGAAGAGCTGGTTAGATCATGAGCAGCTCACGAATCTCCAGCTCGGTCAGTGCTGAAAGGCTTTCTTGCCCCGGCTGAATGACCTGGTCGATCAGGTTTTTCTTTTTTTGCTGTAGCTCATACATTTTGTCCTCTACCGTACCTTGGGCGACGAGCCGAATAACCTGCACAACTTTTTTCTGGCCCATTCGGTGTGCGCGGTTGGTAGCCTGCTCCTCTACAGCGGGATTCCACCACAGGTCATATAGGATGACGGTATCTGCGCCGGTGAGGTTCAGACCCGTACCTCCTGCCTTGAGGGAAATCAGGAACAGCTCGCGTTCTCCTTCGTTGAAGCGACTGCACAGCTCGACTCGTTCGGGGGCAGGAGTCTGTCCATCCAGGTAAAAGTAGGGAACCCCTTCACGGGAAAGCTCGCGTCCGACCATTTGAAGCATCGTAGTGAACTGTGAAAAAATGAGCATCCGCTTCCCGGAGCTGAGACATTCCGTAATAATCTCCAGCAGTTGTTCAAATTTGGCCGAGCTTCCCGTATATCCTTCGATGAATAAGCCCGGATGACAGCAGAGCTGCCGAAGTCGGGTCAGACCTGCGAGGATTTTGATCCGGTTTTTCTGAAATCCTTCTTCGTTAAGATGCTTCAACGTTTCATGCTGGAGCTTGGCCAGATAAGCCGTGTACAGCTTTTTTTGCTCTGGCAGGAGGCGTGATACCTGCACGGATTCGATTTTCTCCGGCAGTTCCTTAAGAACATCACTCTTCAGACGGCGCAGCAGGAACGGACGAACCCGCTTGGCAATCACATTTCGAGGCAGGTTGTGAAACGCTCTTTTTCCGCCGGGAAATAGCTCAGGAAATACAACGTCGAAGATGGACCAAAGTTCTTCCAATGTATTCTCGATTGGCGTTCCTGTCAGGGCAAAACGGTAACGGGCTTGTACATCCTTAACGGCCTGTGCCGTCTGGGTAGCATGATTCTTGAACGCCTGCGCTTCGTCCAAAATGAGCGTATGAAACGATGGCTTGCTGTACACATCCGCATCGCGTCGCAGCAGCGGATAGGAAGTAATAATAACGTCATAGCTGGCAGCATCCCGTATAATTCGGCTCCGTTCCTCCGGGCTGCCATCAGCAATAATGACGCGGATATGCGGGGCGAATTTCTCCAGTTCATTCCGCCAATTGTACACCAGTGATGCAGGGGACACGATCATGGCTGGAAGCTGCTGACTGCGAATTTCCGGCAATACAGAGACGAGGAAGGCAATGCTTTGCAGTGTTTTGCCCAGCCCCATATCATCTGCCAAAATACCTCCAAAACGGTAATGTGCTAAGGTCTTAAGCCATTGAAAACCATAGACCTGATAATCTCTCAAGATTGGAGCAAGCGTGACGGGTACTGGAAAGTCGAGATGGTCAGGATTGCGTATATTTTCTAGCAGCTGGCGAAAGGTTTTACCCAAGGTCAGGCTTTTTACATGATCGTGAGGATCAATTAAATACAGACCCTGCGTGACCGGGATTCGAATCTGCGCTGCATCCAGATTGCTTTTGCGGATACCTGTTTCGTTCATGAACCGAATTAATTCCTTGTACTCCTCTGTTTCCAGTGGCAGCAGGGCACCATTCGGCAGACGGTGATATTTCTGTTTTTCTTCCAATGATTGGAGCAGCTTGCGAATTTCCGATTCCGGTATACCCTCAATATCAAATTTAAATTCAAGCCAATCCGTACGTTCATCCCACTCCGCCCGTATTCTTGGGACAGGCAGGGTATTATTGATTTTCGATTTGACTGCACCCGTGGCATAGACGTCCAGCAACTTTTCCAGTTGTGGAACCGTATGGTACAAAAAGTCATACTCTGCATCTTCATCTTCCATAAAATATCCGCTGTCTGTTCTGGCAAAGGAGCTATGCTCCATCAGTTCCAAAATCCGTTGCTCCTGTTCCCCATCACGTATCAGAATCCGGTCGTTACCTGGCGTTCGTGCATCTGTTTCCAACGGGTTGATGATGATGTCTCCATATTGGAATTCCAATCCTGCCAGTAGTTTGTCTCTTACCCTGTCCAGATACAGCTTGGCCTTCAACGGATGCTGGGCGACCCGCTCTGAGACAGAACGGGTCATATGGACACGTCCGAGCTTCATTAACCCGGGCACGACCTTATCCATAAAAGCTTCCATCTGTTCTGGTGCGATCTGGACTGCTCGTCTGTGATGTACCTCGACCATTCGTTTTAGCTCGGACAAACGCCGTAAGGAATCATCCTTCTGCTTGACAAGCTTGCCATCGGCAATGACGACACCGTAGTCCTCCATGATGGTCAAGTCATCTAATCCTTGAATGCTTAACTGGTAGCCTTCGCTTGTGGATTCGGCCTCATCAAATTCAAATTGCAGCGGAAGCATCAGGTCGGACTGAGGAATACCTTCGCTCATGTTACCGTGAATTTCAAAATAGACGCCCTGTGCTGCTGTCAGCAAGGGGAACAGCCTATCCCAAGCGGCAGGCGGGATGAGAAGCATTCGCTCGCCACTCATATGACTGCCGGAGGCTGAATACGTGCCTGAGGTTTCCCGAATCATGCGCTCCTGATGGCATACCTGGGATAATTGCTGTAGGATCGCATCATGTTCAGCTCGGAAGCGGTACAGCTCAGGCTCGTAAGAGAAGCTCTTCGTGAACATGTAGCTATTCCCACGGTCGATACTGTCCAGAAACGGACGGATTTTCTGAACGATGTATAATCGTTTGGGTCCAGCCTTCATTTCCAATCCAAACATATATTTTTGGTAACCGTAGGCAAAAGGCCGGATGACGAATTGAAAATCCAAGATCGCACGAGTATCCAGCAGCGTAGGAGTGCTGCGAAGCGGTCTCTTGCGGCCGAATAGTTTTAACATACTGTCGGTCAACTGGAGATCCCCTTGTGTGATGCCAGAGGATCGTGAAATTCTAGCAGTGTGTTCATTGGGGGTATCTGTAGATGTGTACATCCCGTCTGAACCCATGCTCCCCGCTGGATCTGGGGCAGTGCCGGGATGAAGTCTGGAGACATAGGAGCGTACGGATAGACTTTTTCCACGTCGTATATCATAGGCGTTAAGGAGAACAGCAGCAATATGTTTGCAATAACGTCCGGTGGTCTGAAATGAGCTACAGGTACATTCCGCGCGGATACTGCCGTTGGGCCGGATCATTGCAGCAACGGCATAAAAGCCGTTTCCTTTGACTGTAGCTTCATACACACCTTCATTATGATCTATTTGTGTAAAGGCCACCTTTTTGGCCCGATAATAGGCATCCCCGTCGTCATAAGCAGATTGACTGCATAGTTGTCTGATCGCTCGCCGGGTAAGTTCAAAACTCATGGTTCGTAATCCTTTCCTGAGTTATTCCGTTTTCTACATGATAACAGAACAGACCGGGTGAAGGACACTTGAGTGCGGAACGTAACTTTAGGAAAAAGAAGAGAAGAAAAAAAGCAGGCCTTGGTCCGTCATTGAACCAAAGTCTGCCAGGTGGCTACAGCTATATTATATGTCGGGCAACCCTTCTCCTTGCTCATGAACTCCCAGCGCATTACGTGCCATATCCATATACTCTTCCAGACCAGACTTAAGGGCGAATTCGGCGATAAGCACAGGGTAAGCTGAAGTTAATTCGACGATATGATCGCTCATACGCGGCCACACACGTCCGCCTGCTGTCTCATAAAGCTTCAATAAACGAGCAAGCTCTACTTCTCCGAATAAAGTATAGTAACTCGTAAAATCAATTGCCGGATCAGCTACTTCGGCCTCAGTCCAGTCTAGTATTCCAGTAACCTCTGTATTCGAAGAGACCAGAATATGACCTGGGTGCAGATCGCCGTGCACAAATGCGGAATATGCCGGCCAGTAGCTATCGTCAGCTAGCCACGTCTGCCATCGTTGCCACAGCTCCTCAGATACACCAAAGACGCGCCGTGTTTCTTCCATTCGCTGAGCCATTAATTGCCGAACTTCGTCGTGCTGCTTTACGCGAACACCGAAATCAGCTGCCCGTTGGTAATCTATCCGGTGCAACGCGGCTAAGGCTTTAGCGAGTGAAGCAACGAATCTATCCGTCAGAGCGTCAGGGTTGATGAACCATACATAGCTTTTTGTTTCCATATCAATAGTAGCAGCGGGAGTTCCCCCCAACTGAGGATAGGCGATGAGCTTCGGACTATATATTTGCCAATCAGGTACCGCTATAGGAAGAGTATCACGAATCATCCGAAGCACCTTATGCTCGTAAGCGGCAGATTGAATCACATCTGCTCGTCGCGGTGTACGTAGAACCCAAGGGGTATCGTGGATGTCTTTGGCGAATACGGCTCGGAAATCCAGCCCGGATTCATTGAGTTCCAATCCTTCATGTTGTATGTGAAGCCCATTGTTTTGGGCAAGGGCCAATATATCGCTAACGTCATTCGGGTTAGTCAAGGGACGCTTTTCAGTCATATGAAACACACCTCATTGTTCAGATTTGGTCTTAAAAAAGGTAACTTAAACAAGCTTCAACCCTTCATGTGAAAAACGGGTTGAGCTTCATTGAGAAGCCTAGCCTTTTATCTGAGACGCATGTAGTGAGTACACATGAATGAGCAAACCTCCTTTTACAAAATAGGGTATCTAACCCAGCCCTAATATACCATCCGACATTCGAGGATGTCTACAATATACGGGATAATGTACATAGCTTCCCCAGTTCGCTTATCTGTGGACTAGAGAAGTTTTTACAAGCTGCACATTGCAGGATACAATGGAAGTATTAGAGAAAGGAGACGGATACGTTTGCAAAAAGAAGACAATAAGACCGATTCCAAATCCGGCTCATCCAAATGGTATCTTGGTAGTGCAGCAGCATTGCTCCTGCTGAAAGGCAAATCGTTACTTGCCCTTTTAAAATTCAGTAAATTTGGCGGTGCGCTGATATCTATGGCGTTTACGATTGGCACGTATGCGATTATATACCCGTGGGGATTTGCGGTTGGGTTCGTGTTGTTGTTATTCGTGCATGAGTTGGGGCATGTATTGGCTGCCAAACGCAAGGGGCTTCCGGTGTCGACACCGTTATTTATTCCATTTCTCGGTGCGTTAATCACCATGAAACGACAGCCTTTGGATGCCCAGACAGAGGCTTACGTGGCCATGGGCGGCCCGTTATTGGGGACAGTTGGGGCTATGGCCGTATACGCAGGAGCGTATGCAACAGACAGTCCACTTTTGTATGCACTAGCATATATCGGTTTTTTCCTGAACCTGATCAATTTGCTGCCGATTCATCCGCTTGATGGAGGACGGATTTCTACAGCAGTGACACGCTGGTTATGGCTGGTGGGTCTACTGGGTGGGATTGTAGTGATCGTGTATTTGAAATCCATTCTATTTTTCTTTATTTGGGCACTATTTGCCTATGATTTATACAAAAAATATGTCAAACGCAATAAAGAAGGCGTCAAAGTTCAGTCGTTATTACAGAAGCCGCTGGTTAACGTACAGCATTTATATGAGCAAGGATATCCGCTGCCTGGACCGGAGCATACGCGCAGATTATCCTTTAATACCTACTCGGATCTGGAAGGGCAGCAATATGTAACGGTATATATGGAGAGTTTGGATGTGGAGCATACGCTTCTGCTGCCACAGCAGTGTCTTGTCCAGCATGTATGGCTGAACGGTGTAGAACATATACCTACCCCAGATGCGTATCAGCTCAGATTGCTATGTGGGATTGACTACATTCCATTTGAAAATGATAAATATTACGAAGTACCCGCATCATCACGCTGGAAATTCGGTATCGGTTATATGGGCTTGGCCTTATTCCTGATAGGGATGATGTATGTTGTACACCAGCACATAGGAGATATCAGGCTATGATTCGCAGGATAGGAACTTCACCATCAATTTAGATTATTAAGGCAATGAAACTCATTAGAAAATAAAATAGAAAGAGCGCGACAGCCGAATATACGGTGTCGCGCTCTTTTTCATATGATTAACGCAGTGGAGCCATTGCTATCCTTCCTTATTCTAGCTCCTCTGCTCATCAGTAATCGGTTTTAACGTCTGGCGGTACTTAAGTGGGCTGGTGCCTGTCCAGCGCTTGAACTGTCTGCTGAAATGAGCCAGACTGGAGTATCCCAGTAGGGAAGCTACCTTGTTTAGCGGTAGATTGGGCTGCTGGATCAGCACCTTAGCCTCATGTAGCTTGGTTTCCGATAGATAGTGACGTGGTGAATAGCCGTAAACCTTGCGGAACACTTCCTGGGCATAGCCCGGACTGATTCCAAGGGAAGCCGCCACATCTTCAAGCCGGAACGTCTGCTCGCCAGATTCATCCTCTCGATAAGGTTTGAACCTCGATTGAATAGCTTCCATAATGGCCTTGGCATATTGAACGGATGAAGGTGCAATTCTCGGCTCCAATCCCGTAGAAATCATTTGCGAGAATATTCCGAATAGCTCGAACAAAGCAATCTGCATGCGAAAGCGGTCCGCTGTCGTATATTCTCCGTTCTCCCGCACCATGCTGATCCAGCTATGGACAACTTTCTGCAGCTTGGTATTGGTTTCAGTGCCTGCCGGGAAAAAGAGCTGATTGCTTTTAATCATCTCTTGACGGAACAATGGATCATCGACATTAAAATGGGTACTAAAATAATACATTCCATCAGGGGATACACACTGGCTCACATGCTTGAACCCCGGCGGAATAATTAAAATATCGCCTTCCCCCACCGAGTATACGTTATTCTCCATCATCGTTTCCTGACGACCTTCTAGAATGAGTGCAATTTCAAAACCGATATGGGACTCCTCAGGCATGCACCAATCCGCTTTGACCCGGTGAATATGGGCACCAAAAAACTTCACATTCCAATCAATAATGGGCAACCATTGGCAACCATGGAATAGAGCTGGATCAACATCTGGATTTAATATCATCAGATCACCTTCGATTAGGGCAAATTTTACACCGCTTAGACAATCTCATTGTACCTAACATTTATCTATAATAAAAGAGCGCTTACAAGTGTTCTAGTATAAGCCTTTACATAAAAAAATCGCTTATATGTAGCGATTTTGAAAGCGATGCCATATTGTAATTAGGAGGAGCTATGGAAACAACATCGAAAGAACGTGTGTCATATTACGTTTACTTTTTGGGGAGTAACGCAATTCTCTGTCTGGTTGCCTCTTTTGCAATGCTATTTTATACGGATTATGTTGGCATATCTGTTTCTATTATTGGTACTTTATTCGTACTAGCCCGTATATGGGATGCGCTTAGTGCTCCGATCTTCGGTGTGATCATAGACCGGGCCAACCTAAGGGGTGGCTTGTTCAAACCCTGGACGAATCTGGCTTCTATTATTTTGCCAATACTTACTGTACTTATTTTTCTCGTTCCGAGTGACGCGTCACTCACCGTCAAGGTGATATATATTGCTGTCACGTATCTGGTATGGGAAATGTGTTACACGATCAGCGATGCGCCTGGGTTTGGCTTGGCTACACTGATGACGAAAAATACGCATGAACGTGATCTATTAATGTCCAGAGGCCGAACGATGGTTTTCTTGGCATTTATGGTCATCTCCTCCTCTTCGGTAGCCGTAGCCAATCAGATCTCCTGGCCAATTTTGGCGCTAATCGTTGCTGTAGCAGGTTTGATTTTAATGAACTTTACTCGCTTTAATGTCAAAGAGCGTTATTCCAACAAGGCAGAGAAGGTTACGCTCAAGCAGATTATGACGTATCCCATGCAAAACAAGCAGCTTTTATTTTACCTGATGTCGTTTATGACACTGTCCATGACCAATCTGCAAGGGATTGTCGTCAGCTATTTTGCCTTATATAACTTGAAAAATCCTATCTATATTTCAATTCTCATGTTCATTTCCTTAGGTGTGCAGCTGCTCACCGCATTAATTTTACCGCCGATTATTAAAAGATTTGGCAAGTGGAAAGTGAATGTTATCAGCTTGCTTGGATTGTTTACTACAGGCCTGTCCTTATTTGCAATCGGTTACAGCAACCCTATTGTTGTGTGTGTATTCGCAGTTCTTTTTGGCCTGTTCAGTTCCGCGCCGCAGCTTATGGTACCGATGTTTACCGCCGATTGCGTGGAATATGGCGCATTCAAAAAAGGGGTGCGTGCCAGCGGAACCGCCTTTGCTACCCAAACGTTTGCAGGAAAACTGGGGGGAGCAGCAGCCAGTGGAATTGTGGCCTATGCGCTTGCCTTTGCCGGCTACATTCCGAATGTACCGCAGACCGGACAGGTGCTTACGTGGATATTTGCGCTTTATGCGGTAGTGCCTGGTGTGGGGGCCTTAATTACGGCAGGGCTGTTCGCATGGCTGTACAAGATTAAGGAAAAAGACGTAGAGGGCTGGCTGGCAAGTGCGAAAAAAAATCAACAGCAGACGGATCTCACGAAGCAGGAAGTTGCTGGTAATACGATATCTGTTCCATCCCTGAAAAAGCCGCATAACAGCCACGGTATTTGAAACAAAGCTATATAAGTTGAACACGAAAAAAATCCCATGGAAAACGGAGTAGGCGAAATGGGATATGACAATTACCATGAACTTATAGGAGGACGACTCGATGAAAAAGCTGCTGTACGGTGTTGCCTATTATGATGAATATATGCCTTATGACCGTTTGGACCAGGATATCCAAATGATGAAGGATGCGGGAATTAACGTGGTGCGGATAGCCGAATCTACTTGGAGTACACATGAACCGCAAAATGGCGTGTTTGATTTCACCTCCGTGGATCGGGTGCTGGACGCTATGCATAAAGCCGGTATTGAGGTCATAGTGGGCACGCCGACCTATGCTGTGCCCACCTGGCTGGTGAAGGAGCATCCCGATGTATTGGCGACAACGCCTCAGGGGCCGGGCAAATACGGAGCTCGCCAGATTATGGACATTACGAACCCGGTGTACCTGTTCCATGCTGAGCGAATCATACGCAAGCTGATTGGACGGGTGAGTCAGCATCCGGCGGTCATCGGCTTTCAGACAGACAATGAGACGAAGCATTACCATACGAGCGGTCCCAATGTGCAATTACAATTTGTGAAGTATTTGCGGGAGCGGTTTGAATCACTGGATGAGCTAAACCGCAAATTTGGCTTGGATTACTGGAGCAATCGCATCAATAGCTGGGAGGACTTCCCTTCGGTGGTCGGAACGATTAATGGAAGCTTGGGTGCAGCCTTTTCCCAATTCCAGCGCAAGCTGGTAACGGATTTCCTAGCCTGGCAGGTTGCGCTTGTCAATGAATATAAGCGGGCAGACCAATTTGTTACGCAAAATTTTGATTTTGAGTGGAGAGGTCATTCCTTTGGGATTCAGCCGGATGTGGATCACTTTGCTGCATCTCAAGCGTTTGATGTGACAGGTGTAGATATTTATCATCCATCCCAAGATGATCTGACTGGAATTGAGATTTCCTTTGGTGGTGATGTGGCGCGTTCAACAAAACAGAATAATTACCTGGTGCTGGAAACGGAGGCGCAGGCGTTTACACACTGGGTTCCTTATCCGGGACAATTGCGACTGCAAGCGTTCAGCCATCTGGCTTCCGGGGCCAATATGGTAGCTTACTGGCACTGGCATTCCATTCATAATTCCTTCGAAACCTACTGGAAAGGTCTGCTCAGCCATGATTTTGAACCGAATCCTGTGTATGAGGAAGCACAGACGATAGGGAAGGATTTTGCGAGATTATCCCCACATCTGGTCAATTTGAAAAAGAAAAATAAAACAGCCATCCTGATCAGCAACGAAGCGTTGACATCCATTAGCTGGTTCAAGTTTAATATGAACAGTCCATTGAATTACAACGATATCGTACGCCGTTTGTATGACGAGCTGTACAAGCTGAATATCGGGACGGATATCATCCATCCGGGTACGGAATCGTTTGATGACTACGATCTCTTGATCGTCCCGAGCCTCTATTCTGCGCCAGATACACTGCTGGAGAAGCTGAACCGCTATGTCGAACAAGGCGGTCATGTAGTTTACACATCCCGCAGTGGATTTACCGACGAGCATGTACAGGTGAGAACATCCCGTCAGCCGGGTGTGATTAGCGAAGCCTGCGGCATTCATTACAGCTTGTTTGTGGAGCCAAAGAACGTGACGCTTAAGGATAATCCTTTTAAAGTGGCAGCAGAGGACAATCAGGTAGATACGTGGATGGAGCTGATTACGCCGACGACAGCGGAAGTATTGGCTTATTATGATCACCCGCATTGGGGCAAATATGCCGCGATTACGCAAAATCGCTATGGTCAGGGAACGGCGACCTATATCGGCTGTATTGTCAGTTCGGCGGTCATCCGCGAATTATTAAGCTCTGTAGCCAAAAAGGCAGGCGTATGGGGACTAGATCAGGAAGCTTCTTATCCGATCATTGTCAAATCCGGTACGAATGATTTGGGGCGAACGATCCGGTACTATTTTAACTATTCCGAACAAGCAGGCTCGGTGATATATCCGCACGGAGACGGCAAGGAGCTGATCGGAGAGCAGAGGGTTATCCAAGGACAAATGCTCCAGTTGGAGCCTTGGGGTGTTATAATTATCGAAGAAGCGTAAATGATGAATAGTGAGCTGAAACCGACGTACGAATCATTTTATATAGTATCGGCCGGGAGTATCCGGCAAGTGAAGCGCCCCTGCGAATTGCGGGGCGTTTTCGCATATGGCTGAATAGAGGAGTGCATCGCTATGCCAACCCGAGCAATCCGCTGGTTCCAGGCGCTGATGGCCCCGTATCGACGTAGCATTCAGCTCAAGCTAGTCTTGACGATGATTGTTCTATCTGTGCTGCCGGTCATTGCTGTCACGGTGCTGGCTGCGGAGAAAAGCAGATCGTCTATGGAAACCGAAGTGGTCGAGACGAACATGTCCAATATGAAATGGACGGGCATTTATACCAGCGACCAGTTAGATCGTCTGAATCATCTGATTTACAGCATTCAGATCAGCCCTGATCTAAGCGATTATTTAAATGAACGAGAACCCGACAATCTTTCAAGCCAATTTAATGCCCAGCGAAAAATGCTGAATACGCTGGCGAATGTGTATTATTCAGCCGGGAGTCATGTCATCGGTATTCAGTTGTATTTGAAGCAATCGCAAACCCTGTTTACCTTCAATAGTATGCAAAATGAAATTACGACAGTGGGCGGTATTCCCCCGCAGTATGCTGAGATGTGGCAAGCGAATAAGGATTATTCGATTCGACCAAGCTCCGCTGACCCGGAACGCTTTACACTGACACGCAGTATTCGGCGTTTTGAAGACCAGAAGCAGACGGGGGCTATTTCATTGGAGGTGCTGTGGTCACAATTCGATCAGACGCTGGGTCTGCTGGGACGAGGGGATCAGCATCAAGTGTTGATTACAGATAGGGATGGCAGAGTTATGTATCCAGTGCAGGCTCGGCAATCGCCTCCTCCTGCAGGAGTGCTGGCTGCTCTTCGTGACGTTAAACCGGGTCCCGGGATGCTTCAAACTGCCGAGCATTATGTGTTCTACAATGATCTGGATGTGGTTGGACTGAAACTGGTCAAAATCATACCGACTTCCTCCATTAACCACAGTGCCTTTTCAACCATGCTGTATGGTATTGTCGTAGGTGTAATTTCAATCCTGGTTTCCATCTGCATCGCTATTTTCATCGCATGGCGGACCGCACGCCCGATTGTCCGTTTGGCGCGTTCGGTGCAGGAACTGGATATGATCAAGGGACCGGTTGGAGAACCAAGTATACGACCGGATGAGATTGGGTTGCTGGAAAGAAGTTTGCATGGGATGGCAGGCCGAATACGCGAACATATCCAGACAGAATACAGTATCAATTTGCAAAAAAAGACGGCTGAATTGAAAGCGCTCCAGGCGCAGATTCATCCTCATTTTCTGCAAAATACGTTGCAAATGATTGGAAGTATGGTGTTTTCCCAAAAGCCGGAGGATACCTATGAAGTCATTCGTTCGCTGAGTGAGATGTTCCGTTACGTGGTACGGGAGCCTCAGGATATGGCCTCTCTGCGCGCAGAGCTCGATCATGTGGGACATTATATGCGCATCCAGCAGCGTCGTTTTCCGCAAAGATTGGTATTTCAGGTGGAGACAGAAGAGCAGGCAATGGATATTCGTTTGCCGAAGCTATCGCTTCAACCATTGTTGGAAAACGCATTTCAGCATGGTCTTGATCGCAAGGCAGGGGCGTGGAAAATGGCAATCCGCGTGGAGATTATGAAAGAAGATGTGTGCATTACGGTCAGCGATAATGGTAACGGTATGCCCCCCGACAAGCTGGAAAAAGTTCGAGCTAGGCTGGAAAACGCATCGGAGGAACCAATTTGGGCGCAGGGCAGTCATATTGGATTAAGCAATGTGTCTTCACGTATACGGATGAATTTTGGAGTGCATTACGGAGTGACGATAGATAGTGAGCAGGGAGTCGGTACATGTGTCACTATTCGTATTCCATTCACCTCAGCAGAGGAGGGCAAAGTATGATCAAGGTATTAATCGTTGACGATGAGCCGTGGAACCGCGATATTTTGAAGACATTTGGCACATGGGAAAAGCTTGGAATGGTGGTGGTGGGTGAGGCAGAGGACGGAGATGAAGCATTCAGGCTGGTCGGGGAGTTAGCTCCCCACATTGTGATTACGGACATGCACATGCCAGGTGCGGACGGAGTGGAGCTGCTGCAAGCGCTAAATAACCAATGTCCTGATGTGAAAATCATTGTCGTGAGCGGATATGATGACTTCGCGTATGCCAAACATGCGATCCGTTATAAGGCTGTTGATTATTTGCTAAAGCCTGTCAATCCTGTCGAGCTGAATGCGGTGCTGCTCAAATGCAAAAACGATCTGGAGGTCAAGTTGGCCGAACAGCAACCAGAAGCAACAGAACTGGATTATGAGTTTTTTCACAAGTTAACCCGGTATAAGCAACTGCTGCGTCTTTATTTTAATGAGCTGAATCGTGACGGGGTGAACTTAACATGCAGACAGGTTGTGCAGGAGTTGGAGAGTTATGGAGCACCAACTCCACATATGCTGGGCAGGCTGGTGCAGGAGCTGCTTTCTCTGCTGAAAGAGCTGTCAGCGGATAACGGGCTGAATACTTCTACGGCAAAGGGTGGATTTCCGCTTTCGCAGGCTGTTCTATCCTCTGTAGAACATGCGCTGGAATTCGTATCGTCATGCTATGTTCAGGAACTGGATCAGCTGATTCGGCAGCGGAAATACAAAAACAAGCTGAATTTGGAGGAGGTACGGCGGTATATCGATAGTTACTATGCTGGGCCGATCACACTGGAGCAGTTGGCGAAAAACTTTTTTGTGAGCAAAGAGTATATGAGCAAGGTATTTAAGCAGGAGTACGGTCAGAATGTAACGGACTACATTGTAGAACGGAGAATGGAAAAGGCGCGGGAATGGCTGGCCAATAAACAGATTTCAATTAAAGCCGTTGCAGAGATGGCTGGGTACGAGGATGTGTCTTATTTTTATCGGGTATTTAAAAAGCATTTTGGCATGGCCCCCGGTGAAATGAGAAAGGAAGTTTAAAAAAATCCAATTCAATATGCTAACGGTGTCCAATGGCAGAAGTGGCTTCCCATCCTATAATGAAAGCGTATACAAAATCGTTATTTTCAACTTAGGGGAGGTCATTTTGCATGAAGATGTGGAAAGGTGTATTGAGTACGATGCTGGTTGGCACGTTGTTGGCCGGATGTGGAGCGAATTCTTCAGGCAGTGACAGCAGCGGTTCCGGTGGAGACGGCAAAACCGTAAATCTCAAAATGTTTATTGCCCAGCCCCGTTTGAAAGAACACTACGATAAATACATTAATGCGTTTGTAGCCAAAGAGAAGAAAGATAAAAATATCGACGTTACCGTTCAACTGGAGATGCCGCCTGCTGACAATGCCGCACAAATTTTGAAGACAAGGCTCGCATCCAACGATGCACCGGACGTATTCGCACTGCATGCGGTGAATGAAATTCCACCGTTTTACAAAGCGGGATACTTGGAGGATTTGTCCGGTCAGCCATTTGTCAGCAAATTGATGGACAGCGTTAAGCCCTCGGTGACAACTCAAGACGGCAAGGTTGTAGCGGTTCCTTTGGAAACGATCTCCTGGGGCTATTTGTACAATAAAAAGATATTTAAGGATTTGGATTTGAAGCCGCCGGGAACGTTGACCGAAATGAAGGCTGTCGTCGAGAAGCTGAAAGCGAATCATGTGAAACCGTTCCTGTTGTCCTACAAGGAATCCTGGATTCCACAGTTGTTCGTGCCGCTCACTGCAGGTGCAATGATGAACACACAGAATAAGGATTTTATCGAACGGATGAATCAGGACAAAGGCTCTTTCTCCGAAATGAAGAGCATGTTCGATATTATTGATCTAGTGAACAGCAACGGTACAGATAAGGCGCTGGAAATTGGCGGGGATGATGGGTCGGCGGCCTTTGCCTCAGGTAAAGCGGCGATGTGGATTCAGGGGCCGTGGTTTGCGGAAACGATTTTAAAATCGGATCCGAAGATGGACTTTGGAGTAGCCCCGCTACCGATTAATGACGATCCGAATGCGACCTTGATCAATCTGTCCACTTCGACTTCGCTGGCTGTATCCTCTACAAGCAAGAATAAGGAGGTTGCACTCGATTTTGTTAACTATGTGTTGGACGACAAGGATTCCAGCGCGTTCTATGAAGCATTGAAATTTAACCCTATCTCCAAAGTCCATACGTTCAAAAGCTATCCTTGGGTTAATGACGCTACCGAATATGTGAAAGCAGGCAAGTCGTACCAAGATCCATCCATCCCGCAGGCGGTCAAGGACGAGGCAGGTAAGTCGCTCCAATCCTATTATGCTGGTCAGCTCTCGCAGGATGACGTCATTAAGGCGCTGGATAAGGCATGGAAATCGTATAACAAAGTGAACAAGTAGCGGGAACCTACAGAATGACATCGGGAGGGAGAGACTCCATGCCTTTTAAAATCTACAAAAAATACGTCATGCTGCTGGCGTTTACTGCCCCGGCACTGATCTTTTACGCCATCTTCCTGCTTATTCCAACGATCAGCGGCATGTACTACAGCTTTACAGACTGGAATGGATTGAATCCCAATTACAACTTTATCGGCTTGGGGAACTTTGTGGAATCCTTGAAGGAAGACCCCGATTTTCTCAATTCCCTTTGGTTTACACTTAAATACGTGTTGGTCATGATCGTGCTACAAAATGTACTTGCGCTAGTACTGGCAGTGTTGATTGAATCACGCACACGTAGCAAAGGATTTTTTCGGACGATATTTTTTATGCCCAATATGATCAGTACTATTATTAGCGCATTTATGTGGACATTCGTTTTTTCCTCCGTGCTGCCGCAGATTGCTGAAAAGACGGCCATCGCCTTTTTAGGTCAATCATGGCTGGGCGATCCGAAAGTATCGTTCTTTTCCATCATTATTGTCTCGCTCTGGAATGGTGTGGGATATATGATGATCATCTATCTGGCTGCACTTCAGGGTGTACCACAAAGCTTGAAGGAGGCTGCTATTATTGATGGAGCGAACGCATTTCAGACATTGCGAAGTGTGACGCTGCCGATGATTACCCACGCGATTACGATCTGTTTCTTCCTGACACTTAACGGTGCCTTCAAGGTGTACGAGGTCGTGTATGGGCTGACTGGCGGGGGACCGGGACGCAGTACACAAGTCATTACAATGAACATTTATGAGGAGGCGTTCTCCAACAACTTCCGTTATGGTTATGCGAGCGCTAAATCCGTTATTTTGTTCGCCATTGTGCTCATCTTCACTCTGATCCAGCTACGTGTCATGAAGAAGAGGGAGGTGGAGGCATGAGGCTGAAAAAAGCTAATTCCTTGCTGATCACGCTGATGCTGTGCGTGGGCGCAGTCGTGTCCTTCTTCCCAATCTACATGGCGGTCATTAATTCGTTTAAAACACAGGGTGAGATGTTTGCATCCTTTACGGCGCTGCCGACGAAGCTTCACTTTGAAAATTACAGCCAGGCCTTTCATCAGACCCATTTGCTGAACAGCGCTCTGAATTCTACGATTATTTCTTTTATCGGCATTGGCGGGATCGTGGTCTGTTCGGCACTGGCAGGCTACAAGCTGTCTCGTACAAGTGGAAAACTGAGCAGTGCGATTTTCTTTCTGTTTGTTGCGTCCATGCTGGTGCCTTTTCACTCTATAATGATACCGCTTACACGAATGGCAAAAGATTTGTCTGTTCAAGGCAGTACGTACGGCTTGGCTTTGATCTATATCGGTTTGGGCGTGAACATGGCCATCTTTTTGTATCATGGATTCGTCAAATCCATCCCGCGTGAGCTGGAAGAATCCGCGCAAATGGACGGCTGCAATGAATTCCAAACGTTCTTTCGCATTATATTTCCCTTGCTGCTACCGATCACCGTCACAATTGCCATTTTGGATTTCCTGTGGATTTGGAATGACTTTTTACTTCCACTTTTGATGTTGACGGATGTGAACCATTACACCCTGATTCTCTCGACCAATATGTTGTTTGGAGAATACAACAAGGATTGGTCGCTCATTCTGGCCGCGCTCGTGCTGACCTCCATCCCGGTTATTCTGATCTATGCCTTTTTTCAAAAATTCATTATGGAAGGCATTGCGGAGGGAGCAGTTAAGGGATAAGCTGTGCTTCTCATTGCCAAAAAAATCCTTTCTTAACCACGAACGTTTTCAAAAGAGACTAAACAGCCTGAGTCCCTACGAATATGGGACTCAGGCTGTTTAAATAGGGCTTATTAATAATTGGCTGCTTGATAGGGAAACTTCAGTTCATAAGGGCATGCTTTTTTGTCGTGCTTGATGACGTCCTAATCTTCCAGGACCTTGCTGTCTTCTTGGAATAACACGTATGATGCCTTGCTGCCGAACCGGGAGCCGGACGCTTACTATGAGCTCTACTTCGCAAACAGCGTGCTGCTATTCGTATTGTTCTGCGGAGCATAGGCACCGTCCCAGGTGATAAAGAAGCTTGCTCCAGTATAGATCTCATTCAGGGCATTGCTCCAAAGCGAATAATCGAATTCCTTGAGCTGATTATTGTTGCGATCCACATGGTCGCCGCCCACGGCTGGTCCAATCTCGCAGAAGCCATAAGTTTTGCCAAGTCCTTTGATGTCATTGTAAGCCATCTTGATTTCATTGTCATTGGATGGATCGTCGCTGTAGGCGTCGATGCCAATCCAAGTGACATAGCTGGAGCCGGGATAATAAGCGGCCGCGTTGGCTCCTTTATTTGGAGCATAGACAAAATTGACGTTGGACATGCCATGGGTCGTCACGATGTAATTGTACAGATTGATGTACAGGTTCTTATAGTCTGTCGTGTTCTTGTTTCCCCACCAGAACCAGCCTCCGTTCATTTCATGGAAGGGTCTGTAGTAGACGGGGGATGAGTCAAACTTTTGCAGGCTAGTCACAACATTGTCAATCTGAGCCTTATAATTTTGCAGCCATACGGAGCTGGATGAATTGATGGATGAAATGTCTGTATTGGCCAAGATCTTAAAATCGGAATCAGACATCGGGGCGTTTACATTTCCACCCTGGGGATTGGGCATGTGGGTAGAAATGGTAACGATTTTACCTAAGCCTTGGATGGCTGAGGCGCTATGAGAGGTAATGGAGGCTGCATCGCTCCCCCCGTAGTTCCAGTTCAGCAGATCATAAGAGACGATGTCAGGGTTGTAGGTCTGGACAGGACTGGTGTCTACACTTCCGTCATAGCCCAGGAACATGCCAGTATAATTGATATTACTCTCCGCGCCTGCCGTCATGGGTAGCGCGAATAATAACGCAGCCCCGGTCAGGGCGGTGATCAAGCTCTTCGTTTTCTTGAATGAATTCATATTGGTTATCCTCCTAATGTTTTATATCTTGCTATCGGTTAACGCAAGATAAGATGTGTTAAGTGAAAAATGTTCTAGTACACTACCTCCTTGGATCGGCTGGTTGACATTTACTATCAATCACAACGAACATTGTTTTTAGCGAGTTGATCCTATCTTCCTATAGGAAAGGGCTTTTTAGCGAACCCTCAATTATATCGACTGCAAGGAAAAAAACTAAAATAGTTCTATTGAAGTAAAAATTATTTCATATAACAATAAACTATCAATTTCTGCAAACAGTGGTAGAGGCTAAGTGTGTGAAAAAGAAAATATTTCCGGTTCATTTTTATGAACTTTTAATTCACTCTTATGAATTTTGATTGAAATTATTGTTATTCTTGTACTATATAGAGAATTCATACTCGCACACTTGACGTTACATCTATTTCTAACACCTTCATTGTTTTTAACAGAAATTAAACAGCCTAAGACCGTATGAATATCGGACTTAGGCTGTTTAAGGCTGCTTTTTTATTACGGTCTACTTAACAGAGATCAGTTCAATTATAGAAAGGCCTCTTATTTTGGAATGACCACACATCCAACTTTCACTTCGACAAACAGCTTATTATGAAAAATAAAAGCGAAATGATGATTATAAATAGATAAATACTAGAAACTCGTCTTCCAATAAGAGCTCCAAAATCTTCAGGATTTTTATATCCAATGATTAAGCTAGGAATAAAAAAAATACTCGATACAAAAATAGTGTAGTGGAACCCAGTATTATTAACAGGATTGGACCATGCTGACATTCCTAAAAAGGAAAGCAACTGGTCTCCGAATATGTAATCGCCAAATTCAAAAGAAACAGCCATGCCAAGAAGAGATAGCAGCAGTGAAAGTGATCCCCGGCCTATTTTCTTTCTGTTGTTTCTCAACACTGTGAAGATAATCAGTAAAATCACAATTGCCTGTATGCTGTATGTCAATATCATTGAAAACATGAAATACCTCCTCGAACATTAGAATCAAATGATCGAATGCCAATTTCGCGAGTGATTATACCATATTTTGTAATATCTTCATATATAGTTCGATACGGAGTTCGGTAGCGCAGCGGTCCGTTTGGCTCTAGAGAAGCAACAGCGATCGTAAGATCAAATGGAACGCAGAGCGGCCTTAGCCATACAATATTTCATCTGAATGTAAAAGGAGATGATTATGTTGGCTACCTTCTCGGCCGCGCTTCAGGTGAAAAAGCGGATGGCCAAGCGAGTCTTAAAAATGTCCGGTGTTCACGGCATTGGCGTAGGCTACAGGGACCCTGCCCATCCCAAAAGGGGAGCCGCTGTCATTGTGTACACGGACCGTCTAGCGTCGGCCTCTACTGGACTCTTGTCGGCCACTGCCTTAGGGAAGAAATCGAACGTTCCTGTCCGAATTGTAAAGACTGGAAAAATAAGGGCTAATGCTACGGACTACAAAGTGCGCATCCGCCCGGTCATCGCCGGCTACAGTGTCGGGACGATTGAAGGCTCCGGTACAACCGGACTTATCGTTGCCCCAACTGGAGCGCCGGCTACACGTTATCTTTTAAGCAATAACCATGTGCTCAATCCCTCCAATACAGACAATCGGGAGGCTACAATTCAGCCAGGCGGAGCCGATGGGGGGACGGTTGCCCAGGATCGTATAGGACGACTGTATCGTTACGTACGCTTAAATCCCACTGGAACGAACCTGATTGATGCAGCGCTTTCGCTTCCGACCCGCAACAACCTGCTCAATCCCCGTTATGCTACAGTGGGAGCGATTCCGGGTCATGTTACCGCCTATCGCATAGGAGAAAGATTGAAGAAGGTAGGGCGTACGAGCGGGCGGGTTAATGGCACGGTAGAGTCCGTCTATACGGACTTGCAAATCAATTATGGTGGTGAGTTGGGCCTGCTGACCTTCGAAGATCAGACGGTTATTAGAGGTACGACTCCTGTATCACTACCCGGGGATTCCGGCTCTGTATGGCTCAGACAGTCCGATAATTATGCAGCCGCGGTCAACTATGCAGGCACGGCAGATGGTCGCTTATCCATAGCCTTTCCAGTGCAGTGGGTCATGCAGGTATTCAACACACGAGTAGCCCGCCCCAGCGGGGCAGGCAGGGTACTCAGGGTAGATACAGGATCTTCCCCTCGTTCCTATACTAGACAACTCACCAGTGAGGAGCTCGTTCGCTTAAGACCAAGAACGACACGTATTAGACGAAGCTAATTGCTCTGCAGATGGAAGAGCTACGGCTAGACCCCTCGGTAAAGTGGTCGATTTACCAGCTTTCCATAGGAAGGCTCGCTTCGGAAGCATCATCTCCCCGGATTTCTCCCCTGATTGCAGAATTAAGATAAGAAATCCGGGGCGGAGGCGATGGGAAGCACCCGCAAAAATAATTCACGATACCAATCATTTACGACGCCAATGATTCACGGTACGAATCATTCATAATACAAATCATTCACAATCTAAAACGTTAATGGCATGAAAGGAATGCATTAAATTAAATTTATAATTACATTCTAATCGGCCCCTTCAGCATATGCTTGGACTCTCAAATCCATGGGCTGTAATGGTGCTGCTTGCCGAGGGCAAGCCCCTGATTTCCTGAGCAGTCAGAGCTCTGTTGTAAATGATCAGCTCATCTACTGCACCGTTAAGATAAGGATCATCAAACTGGGATTTCCCAATGTAGTTCCAATCTGTCAGTCCAAGGTTGGAAGGTCTCAGCGTCATACCCGTGTTACGTGTCGCCTCTATACCGTCCACATACATAATTCCCGTAGTGCCTGACAGAGTCACTGCGACATGCTTCCACACCCCTGTCGCCAGTTCCGGGGCGTTCAGCTGCTGTTCCTCTCCGTTCCCCAAGACAGTGATGGCAAAACGCATACCTGTCCCTTCGGCCTTCGGGGTCAAAAACATATACCGATCTGTTCCTGCTCCAAAATCAAACAGACGAGCCCAGCCATTATGCGTGTTCACTCGTACCCATGCTGCAATCGTAAAGTCATTTAAACTGCTAACTATTCCGCCGGGCAGGCTGGCATAGGCGCCAATACCGTTAAGGCGCAGGGCATTGCCATTCCGCCCCGCGCTCCACGAGCCGCCAATTACACTGGCCTGCTGCCCATAACCTGACGAATCGGCTGCGGTTGATCCGGCCGTTTCGTTAAATTCATAATGGGCTATAATGTCCCCAGCGGGAGCTGGATTGCCTGTACTGGACTGAATGCGGATATCGTAGTTGGCTGCCGTACCGATGTTCAGGCTGGTTGTAGTCGCAGCACTGTTAACAGCAGTGACTGAGCCGGTTTTTGTGCCGTCTACCAGTACGTCATACGTACCTGTCGCGAGTCCGGTTATTGTCACAGTAGTAGTATGAGCTGTGCCTGGTGTCGTATTTTTCAACATCAGACGGATGTTGTTCTTGGATTTGGACACGACGGCCAAGGTATATTGGTCCCGGTTCAACTCCAGACTCAGCTTCTGGGTAATCAGATGCAGACGTTGGAATACGCCGTCTTTTGGAGTAACCGTATAGCTGTTATTGCTTTCTGTAACGTCACAGCCATAACCGAACAATCCGAATATGGGATCGACAGCAACATCCGAACTTAGGATTTTAATGGCTCCAAACAGCCCCAGATCGGCTTCTCCGGACATGCCGCGCCATCCGTTAAAGAGAGGGCCGCCGTCCAGACCAAGGGCGCCGTAATTGCCCTTACCTGCCTGATATGTCCACGATACTGCCCCGATATTGGCAGGGTCCGGGCTGATCTGTCCCGAATTAATCGCCCCGATGTTCGCCAGTTTGGCGGCATAGGATAGGCGCTGGTCCACTTCAGGCTTGGACGAATAACGACGTGTCCAGTCATCCATCGCATAGCCCGCCAGCGAAGTGGTGTACTGGAAGTTCCACCAATTCTCTCCGGTAATTGTGACCGGATCGGTGTAATAGTACCAGACAGGCATATGACCGCGTGCAGCACGTGTTTTGGCATTGATTTTGCTCATCATTGTCGTATTGCCGTTCATTTTGGCAAGTGTATATACCGCCTCTTCGCCTGTATTGTCATAGTTGTACTCAGAGCCATAGGGATAGGTGGTGTTTTTGAAATTGTTGTACTTGGTAGCCATTTTGGCAATCATGTCGTTAGCCTCAGTAGTCAATCCTTCTTCCTGAAGCGCCTTAATCATATCAGGTGTGGTCAGCTCACCCATAAGCCCTGTGTTCCAGTTATAAGCAACAGGACCTTCATACAACGCTTTAAAAATACGATAAGCACGTAGCAAATATGTGTTTTTGCTATTGCGATAGCTGACCAGGCTGGGATACAACTTGGCAAGTTTATACATGCTGAAAAACGTATTGTAAATATGCGGATAGGCATAGCCCCGGTATGTTGGTGTCGTATTAGGTTGTGGCATCAGGAAATCAGGGACCAAATAATCGGTATGATGGCCTTCCATCAGATTCGTCCAGATAGCCACCTCCAGATAATCATCGACAGCCTTGATCTCAGACGCCACGGGCTTCTGGACATTTTTCTCCGCTAGAAACTGGCCGTGAGTTAATCCCCAATCATCACCCCAGCCCCAGTAGCCATTAAAGCTGTTGCGTTTGGCCTTATATTGCATCATCCAGTCGTCAAACACCTTGTCCCGCAGGTCTCCCGGTATGTTCCATTGGGTGCTGTTAACCATGAAGGTGGAGTGACGCTGAAGTGCAGTGTCAACCGGCTCAATGGCATAGAACTGGAGAACGGTTTTTTCGCCGTTACCGTAATTTACTGTAATATTGTTGTGACCCAATCGTCCCAGTGTAAGCTCATATATTTTGTGATTTGTAGGGGCATTTTCCAAATAGCTGATGGTCGTTTCGGAGGGATACTGCGCTGTGACAGAGGTAATGGATTTACGGGTATGCAGATCGAATTTAGCTTTGAGATTG
The DNA here is from genome assembly GCF_011066175.1 of Paenibacillus sp. EKM211P. Classification (NCBI taxonomy): domain Bacteria; kingdom Bacillati; phylum Bacillota; class Bacilli; order Caryophanales; family Paenibacillaceae; genus Paenibacillus; species Paenibacillus sp. EKM211P. Next base: position 106,798 of record NZ_JAAMNS010000013.1, on the reverse strand, counting down.
GTCGGGACAATCATACCCGGAACCACGGTCACATCTACATGCCCCTCGCTGTATAGCCTGTCCTTTACAGCCTGCTCGTCCGTTACCTTGTAGAATTTAAAGGCATACGTTTTGCTTTCACCAGGGGCCAGCGACAGACTGGTGCTTCCGATATAACCACGGTTGGTGCTTTTGATGACATTGGAGTGGATATAGAACACATTCAGTCCCTCAGACCAGCCGCCTTGCTCCATAGCCCATGTACTGCCAGGATGCTCCTCGACTCTCCAGTGGTCCTGATATTCGAGACCAGCACCCGTTGCGGCATCAGGTAGCAGCAGGATATACGGTCCGATGCCGCTAGGTCGTCCAGCTGTAATAAAGGAACTGTGATGACCTACAAAGGAGTGAGAGAGTACCCTGGTTTCATAGATTTGTTCATTATTGCCACCGGACCAGTATTCGTTAAAAGGAAGCGGCAGCCCCCAATCTCCGATTTCCAGTGCTTGATTAGAAGTATTCGTTACTTTCATTTGCCAATGTAAATAGTCGTTAACCAACGAATAGGTTTCTTGTAAAGTGAAGTTGCGTATTCCCTGAGGGTTGGAGGAATTTTGATAGGATACCTGGACGCTGTTACCAGAAGAGATGATCTGGCGCACATCAGCAGAATTGCTTGTCCATGCCCGAGTCCACGCCCCGTTACCGAGACGATAGGTGAACATGAGTTCACCCAGCCACTGATGATCTGACGTATTTTGTTTAGGTGCGTTAGAGCCGTTCATGACATAATTCGTATTGAAGGTGTCTCCTGTCAGACGTAAGGAAGAGATATCCCCATAATTCCCGATTGAGATGGAGAATATTTGATTAGATAGCTGTACTGCCATGCTATCAACCTCCTAACAAAGGTTCGTGAGTGTGCTCACATGTTAATATATGTGTCAAAAATACTTTTGCTACCCTATACGTGAGAATTAATAGAAAATAGATTCATATAGATATCCTAGAAATCTATTCATAGTGGAGGTAGAGCTATAATGAAAAATAAAATGGAGTCACCGAAGATTCCTGCGGACTTACCCGTATTAAATGAAGAAATACGCTCCATACGATCCAAAGACGAACTTAGTACAGGGTCTGTAGAGGATATTATTTTGGACAATATGGAAGCAGTTAAGGTTTCATTAGAGAAGATGGTCTTCAAAAATGTCACCATCATGGAATCATCATTGCCGGAAAGTGAATGGACAGACATCATTTTTGATAAATGCGATCTGTCTAATATTAATTTTTCCGGCTCCTTTATCCATCGGGTAGAGTTCAGAAATTGTAAATTGCTCGGAACGGATTTTTCGAGAAGTAGGCTCCAAAACGTTCGTTTTCTGGATTGCCTAGGGGATTATTCGATGTTCCGTTTTGCTAATTTCAAGCAAGTTGGTTTTGAGGATTGTTCTTTGATAAGTGCAGATCTTTATCATGCAACACTACAAAAAACCTCTTTTGCCCGTTGCAATCTGGATCAAGCCATCCTGTCGGGGGCCAAGCTCAAGGGAATTGATCTCAGTGATTGCGAATTTGACGGATTACAAGTGGAGATAGAAGACTTGAATGGTTGCATCATCTCACCGCATCAGGCTTCATCCTTTGTTGGCCTTTTGGGGCTAGTGATTAAATAAGGGGTTCAGGGCAAAGGTAGCCATAACAAAGAAAAGATCCGCCTAAGCGGATCTCTTGCATTTATTGATAGCTTATTTCTTTTTAATCACCGGACGTACAGGCTTCGTTGTCAAGACATTAAGCGCGTCACGTACTTCTGTGGCGAAAACAAGCGGCTTTTCTACTTTTTCAAAGTGGATGTACCAAAGGTTAGGGTTATCGAATAGCCAGTGATTGTGGAGTGCCGTCACTTTGATATCATGGTTACGAAGTCGAGAAATAAACGGATTAATTTTTGCGGTCAGAATCACAGTTTCGCCAAGACATAAACCTTTTCCGTTACGGCCAATGCTTTCGAAAGAAAAAGCTTGGGGGATGGCAAGAAAGGATCTGGCCCTTTTCCCCAAAATGATCGGCTTGATGTTATTTCTGACTGTAGATGCAGTACAAACTCCGTTAATGATTTGAGGTGTTGCTTTTAATATATCGGCAAACCGTTTACAAAGTGGACTAACTGCCATTTCTCTCACTCCAATTCTTTTAAGTTACTAGCATCATATGAAAGAGTGAGGGAATGGAAAGGGCAAGTCTTCTTTATCGTTAGTCTAATTTGCTATATACAAAGTACGAATAGAGTACCCTTTTATTGCCTTAGCGTTGCTCCGTGATACTGATGTTTGATACTGTCCCAGGCCTGGCGCAGACGCATAATACCTTCGATAATCTGCTGCTCCGTTAAGTGAGCAAAGTTAAAGCAGGCTGAAGGAGGCCCCGGTGTCAGTTGGTAATCAGCAGCATCACGCCATGTGACTCCATAAAATCGTGCTGTCTGCATCAAATGATGATACTGGGCAGGTCCATGCTTCCAGATGGCATAGGCGTGTAGACCGCAATCGTTCTGCTGCCAGTGAAACAGCTCACTCAACGGCTGTATTTCATGCTGGAATACGTCGTAGCGTGATCTGTATATTCGAGTCATCCGCCGCAAATGACGAATGTAGTCTCCGCGCATCATAAAACGTGCCAGTGCACGCTGTTCCAAGCGGGCAGGCGGCAGGGGATCGTATAGTCGTTTGGCAGCAGTCAGCGCTTGAGCTAATGCCACAGGCAGGATGGCAAACCCGAGTCGAAGGCTGCTGAACATGCTTTTGGAAAAGGAACCGACATAGATGACACATTCCGCGCGATCCAGTGCTTTTAATGGTTCAATGGGGCGTCCTGCCCAGCGGAATTCACTGTCATAATCATCCTCAATGATCCACGCCCCCTTAGACGCTGCCCATTGCAGAATATGTTGACGGCGCGTTAATGGCAATACAGCACCGGTTGGAAACTGTCGTCCAGGCGTAACAAACAGGAGCTTGGCATCCCAATCCTGTGGAATAATTCCATGCTGATCCAGCTCAGCAGCGTGTATCTGTCCGCCTGAGGCAGTAACTGCACGGTAGATGCCGGAATAACAGGGATTCTCCAGTACAATGTTATCTTGTTCATGAATAAGCAGCTGACTTAATAACGTGATCACTTCCATGGAACCACTGCATAATACGACTTGATCCGGGGTAGCCGTAATTCCACGTGTTCTGCCAACATGATGGCAAATCGCTTCACGCAGTCCTTTATCACCGTTCACTGGTGCAGGCGTCGAGTCATCCGAAGGCTTTTGCAGGTCCTTGCCAGCGGCAGCCAATGCACTTTTCCATGCGATCTGTGAGCTGCCCTCCAATACATCTTCTTCTGCTTGAAAAGAAATCAAAGGCTGCTGTGCACCGTCTCTATCCGTAGCAGACACAGGAGCCGAGTATAAGGCCCGTTCTCTTTCGAGCTGCATTATTCGTTGTCCCCATGCTGACAGAGCAGGGGCTTTTTGTTTTGCAATAGGCGGGGTTTGGTTCTGCTGATCGATTAGAGATTCGTCTGGCAGCATTGCAGTCTGTTCCATAACAAAGGTTCCTCTGCCTACTACCGAATTCACATATCCTTCTGCCAACAGCATATCGTATGCTTCTTTAACACTTCCGCGCGAAATGCCATACATCACAGCCAGATCACGACTGGAAGGCAGGCGCGTACCGCTGGCAAGGGAGCCAGTGAGAATTCCCTCTCGAAGAGCGTGATACAATGCCAAGTATTTCAAATGATATTTTTGAATTGCGCGCTGATAAGCAATCGTAATGTCCATACTTTTCTCCTTATATTGGACCAGTCATTTCCGTTCATATTGGATCTTTTTAATAATCCATTTTCAACATAATCTGAAATGTATCATTGGTCAATAGATGGAAGGAGAGTCCCCTATGAGAAGAAAGGAATTTACGGTAGAAGAACTAGAGGAAATAGAGCAGTTTCTAAGCGAGGTCAGTTTCGGATTTTTAGGCATGAACAGCGAGGATGGTTTTCCGCGTGTGGTTCCCTTGAATTTCGCTTATGGAAATGGCGTTTTTTATATTCATGGTAGCCGTGCTGGAGAAAAGATGGAACGGATGAAAGAGGATAATCGGGTTACTTTTTCAGCTGCCAAAGAATATGCGCTCATTCCATCTTATTTCACGGATGAACATATGGCATGTCCTGCGACCTCATTTTTTAAAAGTATTACCGTGCGTGGTCATGCGGAGCCTGTAGTGGATTTGGAAGAAAAAGCATCAGCATTTTCCATTTTTATGAGTAAGCTGCAACCGGAAGGCGGATATGACACGATTGATGCCAGCGATTCTCGGTATGCCTCACGTTTGAAAGGGGTCGCTCTGATCAAAATTGTACCCGAGGAATGGACCGCCAAGTTTAAATTCGGACAAAATGTTAAAGATCAGGAGCGTCAGCAAATTATCAACGGCTTGCAACAACGGGGGCTGGATGATGATCTGATAACGATTGAAATGATGCGCAAATATGGTCCTCATCACTGAGATATATCGAAAGTCAGGATTTCACAAAATTCTCAAGTATAAAAATTTAAATTCGGCGTAATAATTCCTGCTCGCTCATCTATCTAATTGGTTAATTATACCTTGAAGGGGGATACCCTTGATTTTCCATAACATTCAGTCCTTCTATATTAGGACTTTTGAAGGAAAGGTATATATCATCCTCAAGCCCGTTGTTCTTACTGCAAAGGAACTTTATAATACGATAGATTTGTGGTGTAAGGGGGCAAAACCGTGATGAGAGCAGGAGTCAGAAGTCGGGAAAGTCGGCGGTTGTTACTGGAAGCGGGGGCTGAAGAGTTCGCTCAGACGGGGTTTTACCAAACTAAGGTAAGTTCGATTGCGGCACGTGCAGGATTGACGCAGCCGGATTTTTATATTCATTTTGAAAGCAAAGAACAAATGTATGAGGAGCTTGTGGAGAGCTTCCGTACTTTGGTGAATGAGACGGTACAAAGTATGAAGATTGACCCGGACCTAAGCGAAGCTGAAGTTTTGAGACGGGGACAAGCTTTTCTGGAAGCTATTTTTCGCATGTTGTCTAATAATCCGGCGATCACTCGTGTCGGTTTTTACCAGGCGGCAGACTCGGTACACATCAAGGCGGAAATGGCGGAACATATCAAGAAGCATCTGCTGGCGGCACAACGATGGGGTTCCTGCCGTGAAGAACTTGACCCTGAACTGACAGCAGAATGTGTGATCGGTTTGATAGAACGGCTGACGTTAACGAAATTGCTGCCTGGACGTGAAAGCCCGTCTGTACTTGCCAAGCAGGCAAGAAATCTCCTGTATCACGGAATGCTCGCATTCGAAGAATAACTGGACCCCAAACCCATATTTGGGCAGCAGGCGCGGCATTTGTCCCTATCATGGACGGTGGCATAAGCATAAGATGCTTTGTAAACCATGAAGGGAGGAATCACCATGTCTGGAGTAGGCGCTGGTTATGGAGCTTTTACATCTACAGGAGCGATTCTGGTACTTTTCATTCTGCTCGTTATTATTTCCAAAGCATTCGTTATCTAATTCTCAGTTGAAGAATTTGATTTCGGGCGATTTGTTGTAATCGACAGAGGGAGGAGGAATTTGAGATGGGTGAAGTAGATAGAAGCTGTGGCTGTGGCGGTGGCGGCTACGGCATGTGGACTTCCACTGGTGTCATTTTGGTACTCTTTATTTTGCTGGTTATCATCACACGTACTTTCTTCATCTAAAGTGATATTCATGGGCTTGAGCGCCGATGCTTCGGGTCTATGACTATGCAATCCCAAATAGGAACCGTCTCTAACAGAGGCGGTTTCTTTGTGTTTAAAAGTTTACGTTGACGTTAACGTTATATAGGCGTAGTATTTATATATAATCTTTTTCATAAGGTGGGTGTCATGGTTACGTATAAAATTGATGAGGTTGCGAAGCAAAGCGGTTTAACCAAGCGAACTATTCGTTATTATGAGGAAATCGGCTTATTGCCCTCCCCGCAGCGCAGTGAAGGAAATATGCGGCTGTATACGCAGGAGGATGTGGATTTACTAAAAAAAATAGTGAGTGCCAAGGAAGTGCTTGGCTTTTCTTTGCAAGAACTTCAGCGGTACATGTCCGCAGCAGAAATGCTCAAGGGGCAGCGGGAGGAATATCGCGAGCGCACAGAGCATTTGCAGCCAATCGAGCGACGGACCATGTTGGAGGATATGGAACGTACGCTGAACGAACAGTTGGACTTAATGGAGGGAAAGATCAACAGTATCCGTATGCTCCAGACAGAGCTGGAGGAGCTGCGGGTTAGGGTGCGTGAACGTAAGGTTCTTCTGGATGAGGAACTTGAGCACGACCCATCATAACAAGAACATTTACATTCAGATGTGGAGGTAACATCCTATTATGAGTTCACAACATGCATTACCTGAAGAGTTAAAAGAACGCTCAGGCTTGCTGTCTCAACCTAAAGCGGTATGGGCGGTCGCCTTTGCCTGTGTTATTTCATTTATGGGTCTGGGATTGGTCGATCCGATCCTGCCGGCCATTGCCGATCAGCTTCATGCTACGAAAAGCCAAGTGTCGCTGCTGTTCACCAGCTATAATCTGGTGACGGGCGTTGCGATGCTGATTACGGGCGTTGTATCTAGTCGATTGGGTGTCAAATGGACGTTATTAACCGGCATATTATTTATTATTGTGTTTGCCGGACTGGGCGGCACGGCTAGTACAGTTGGCGGAATTGTGGGCTACCGGGCAGGCTGGGGCCTGGGAAACGCTTTGTTTATCGCAACAGCGTTGTCTGCGATTGTAGGTCTGTCCACTTCTGGAACAGCTAAAGCGATTATTTTGTATGAAGCGGCCTTGGGGCTTGGGATTTCAGTCGGCCCGCTGCTAGGCGGTGAGTTAGGTTCCATTTCCTGGCGCGGTCCATTTTTCGGTGTAGCTGGATTGATGGTTATTGGCTTTTTGTTCATTACGTTTATGCTGCCTTCGATTCCAAAGCCGAAAAAACGCGGTTCCATTGCGGACCCATTCAAAGCGTTAAGTTATCCTGCCTTGTTCACGCTCGGCATTGTAGCATTGTTATATAACTTTGGATTCTTTACGTTGATGGCGTATTCTCCATATGTCATGCATTTAGACGAGCATGGTTTGGGTTACGTGTTTTTTGGTTGGGGAATTATGCTGGCCTTTACCTCGGTGTTTGTAGCTCCAAAGATTCAAGCACGCTTGAGCGTGGTATCTTCCATTAGTATCATGCTGACGTTGTTTGCCATTGATTTAGGTGTTATGGCGATTGGGACTTTAGCTGGTTCGCCAACGACTGTCATTGTAGCGGTCATTGTGGCTGGTATTTTTCTGGGGATTAACAATACATTGATTACAACCGCTGTTATGCAGGCTGCTCCAGTGGAGCGCTCCACAGCATCTGCGGCTTACAGCTTTATGCGTTTTTTGGGCGGGGCCATCTCACCATGGCTTGCAGGGAAGCTGTCAGAGTGGTATGCAGCAGAAACTCCGTTTTATTTTGGAGCATTGATGGTACTGATTGGCGTAGCTGTGCTGATCGTACGTCGCCGACATATGCAGGATATTCAGGTAGATGCACACTAACATTGAACTTCTGGGGAGGAAAAGAGTATGAGCGAATTCAAACAGATTCTGGTCGCGATTGATGGTTCGGAACACGCTATGAAGGCATTGGAGACAGCCAAAACGTTATCCAAGCAGCTTCAGGGAAACCTGCATCTGACCGTATTGCATGTAAATCCGACTTTATCCATGAATGAGCCCCCGGTTGGGATTGATGTGGATGAGCGGATCGAAGAGGAAGGTCGTCATATTCTGGAGCCTGCAGCCGACTATTTGAAGGACGAGGGCATTTCGTACCGTATGCTGGCGGGGCATGGTGATCCGGCGAGTTTCATTTGTAAAATTGCAGATCAGGAAAAGGTAGATCTGATCATTATGGGAACACGGGGACAGGGACTTGTTTCGGAGCTGATCCTGGGTAGTGTGAGCCATCATGTGATTCAGCACGCACCTTGTCCAGTGCTGACAGTGAAATAGTATTAAATGAGACATTGATATAGAGCAAAGGAGGAAAAAAGCATGCAGCAGCACTTATTTATTGGCGGTGAATGGAAAGCAGCTTCATCATATACGACGCTGAAATCACCGTATTCCGGGGAAGTCATTGCCGAGGTAGCAGAGGCCACTGCTGAGGATGCCAAGACCGCTATTCAGGCGGCTTCTGATGCACGTGCAGAGATGCGGGTCATGCCAGCCCACCAGCGGTCAGCTATTTTGGAGAAGCTGGCTGACCTGCTGGAAGAGCAGCGTGAGGATGCAGCGCGTATCATTGCACGTGAAGCGTCCAAGCCATGGAAGGCTGCGCTTGCGGAAGTTGATCGGACGGTACAAACCTACAAGTTTGCAGCCGAAGAAGCCAAGCGCATTCACGGAGAGACCATTCCGCTGGATGCTGCACCAGGCGGCGAGGGCCGTATGGCCTACACGCTCAAAGAACCCGTCGGGGTAGTAGGAGCTATTACACCATTTAACTTCCCGATGAACTTGGTCGCTCATAAAGTGGGCCCTGCGCTGGCAGCAGGCAATACGGTCGTATTGAAGCCTGCGGAGCAGACACCACTGTCGGCTTACTTGATCGCGGAGCTGTTGGAGCAGGCCGGGTTGCCTGCGGGCGCTCTTAACGTGATCAGCGGCGATGGCAAAACGATTGGCGACGTACTTGTTACTGATCCACGCGTCAGCTATATCACCTTCACCGGTAGCCCGGCAGTCGGTACAGAAATTCGCTCCAAGGCTGGCTTGAAGCGGGTCACGCTGGAACTGGGTTCCAACGCGGCTGTTATTATTGACCGTGATACAGATGTGGACGCGATCATCGACCGTTGTGTGAGTGGAGCCTTTGCCAATCAGGGGCAGGTATGTATCTCGGTTCAACGTATTTACGTTGTCGGTGAGCTGTATGATACGTTCGTATCCCGATTTATAGAAGCGACTCAACGTTTAAAAATCGGAGATCCGCTAGACCCGGACACGGACGTATCGGCGCTCATCTCAGCCAAGGATGTCGAGCGTGTTCGTGAGTGGCTGGAGGAAGCAGTCCAAGCAGGCGCGAGAATCGCTCTGGGTGGTCATGCCGAAGGTGGGATTCTGGAGCCGACCGTATTGCTCAATGTGGACCCGACTTCCAAGGTGTCTTGTCGCGAAGTGTTTGCCCCACTTGTGCTGATTCATTCCGTTAGCTCTGTAGATGAGGCTGTGAGCCATGTGAATGATTCAATTTATGGCTTACAGGCGGGAATTTACACACGTAATATCACGACCGCGCTGGATGCAGCGGACAAGCTTGAGGTAGGGGGCGTGATGATCAATGACATACCAAGCTTCCGTGTTGACCATATGCCGTATGGCGGTGTGAAGCAAAGTGGCACTGGACGCGAAGGTGTAAAGTACGCTATGGAAGAAATGTTGGAAACCAAGCTGATCGTTATTAAACGGTAAATAGCTATATAAAAGCCTATCTGATGGACATCGAAAATGCGCTTTGCGTATGCTACTCATCAGATAGGCTTTTTTGCGTCTTCTGCGCGATAGTAACAGTGGCAAGTTGAACCAAAAGCACTTGCGAAATAAAAAGGAATAAACTATACTGAGACCAATCAATTAGTGATTGATCAATTACTAATTGATTAACAATCAACGTAGGTGACATTTATGAGCAGCATACGCTTCAAGTTGACTGAACGTATCTTTATTGGAACTATGAATTGATGCAGATTCAGTTAGGTGAAGAAGTATGAAGCTAAGTAATTGATCAATCACTCATTTTATTAGTAAATGGAGGAGAAGAAAATGAAACATCTTATTATTTACGCGCATCCATCACATGAAAGCTTTAACCATGCAATTTTGACCACAGCATTGAAGGGACTAAAGCAAAAAGGGCATGATGTGGTGGTTCGTGATCTATATGATATCGGCTTTCAACCTGTAGTCAGCAGTAGCGAGATTATTGGAGGAATCGGAGAAGATATTGTGCGGGAACAGAAGTTTTTGCAATGGGCAGAGGTGGTCACCTTTATTTATCCGATATGGTGGACGGGGATGCCAGCCATAATGAAAGGGTATATTGACCGCGTATTCTCTTACGGGTTTGCTTACAAATATGTAAACGGGGTGCAGATGGGGCTGCTCAAGGGGAAGAAAGTCATCATCCTCAACACCCAAGGGAAATCACATGCGGAATATGCCAGCAATGGCATGGATCAAGCACTTCACTTGACGTCCGACAAAGGCGTATTTGAATATTGCGGACTTGACGTTATGTATCATATATTTTTCGAGTCGGTACCCCAATCCGATGAAGATACACGTAAAGAATGGCTTCGCCAGATTGCAGGCATACTTGGATAAGGGCCTTGAGCCTGGCTGATTTGAGTAACATCAATATAAGACTGTGTACCAAGTTCCTATAAGATATTTTTTGAAACTCACTGTCCCCAAAAATGCACATCTTTACAGGTAAAAGTATTTTGGATGAGTTGAAACAACATTAAAATGAATAAATAAACGAAATGACCTTCTTTACGTAGAGAAGGTCATTTCGTTTAATTTAGGCGTTACTATTAATTGGCATAGTCTTATTAATAAGGCGTTGTCGCTTGCAAGTCATCTAGTAGTTCTTTGTACCTAGTTCGAGGATTTCGCAAATGTGTTTCCTGCTTTTTGTCGGTTAGCTATGATGCTGCGTATCACGGTTCAAAATTAGCTGTACATGATGAAATCTCTGGTGTATACCTATGTAGGATAGCAAGCTGTAGTTATAGCATTTTTTTGAGCTGGGATATACGGGCTTGGGAAACCTCAAGCATTTTGGCATATTCGTGCTGTGCTGCATTGGGTTGCTTTTGCATTAATTCTTTGAGGCTTTCAATCATCTGCTGTGTCGATCTCCGTAGACGCTTGGACTCTTTAATCGACCGTTGTCCGTTGGCTAAAGCCGATTTGGCTGGTCTTAGGACAGGGCTAAAATTTAACCCCTTCTTTAAACTTTCAATACATTCTTTACAAATAAAACTATCTCTAAAATAAGTCAATTGTTCTGCTGAACCACACATTTTACACGTCACCCCGGTATATTTTCGAAAGGCGAGAATACCGGTTTCCTCATCTGCGAAAATCTCAACGGGGTCACCCACATTAAAATCCATAGAAATTCGCATTTCTTTGGGAATGACGATACGGCCTAACGCATCTAGGGGACGTGTCATACCTGTACTTTTCAAATGATAACCTCCTTTTTTTTATATCCTTATAATACTAAATAATTATAGTAAAAAAGAATAGGCTTAGAGAAGCAATCGCATATATTAAGTAAACTGTTGAAAAGTATACAAGTAATTACCAAAATATGCTTTTTAATCGCGGAAAACGTGTTGAGAAATTATAGGGGATTACCGATATATATTCAGAATGAATATTCTAGTTGGTGAAGGAATTTTTAGTAATATACGATAAGGAGCTGTGAATTACATATGGCAATCGATTTGGACACTGCTATTCCTGCAGTCATTATAAAGGTCGGAGGATTAGTAGATCAGCCCGAGCAATTTACCGCCGAGGCGAAGAAGGCTGCTGCTATGCTGGGAGAAGAGGCATTGCCTCTATTCCCGCGTTATTTTTTTGGAACTGAGTTGCAGAAGCCTGAGAGTTTGGCAGGAAAGTACGAAGGGTTGGGCGACTGGCTGCATATTCAACAGGATGCGATTTTTGAGATTATCTACAATTACAGGGAAAAAGCGATTCCCATGCTGTATGAGGTGGCGTTCGGGGTGTACGATTGGACGCAGTATAAGGCAGTGAGGATACTAACTCGGTTAGCCCGTGAAGGTGTTCAGACCGAGCAGATTGTGGACGATATTATCAGCCATGTCGACGATTTTCGTTATGAGGCACAAATGCCTACATTTTATTTTCTGTCGGGACTGACGGGCAATAAGAAGGTTGCCGCACTGCTGCAAAGGCACTTCCTTGAGAATTTGGAATACGATCCGATTGATGCCTTTGATATTTTTGAGAATTTGTACCGTTGTTCGCCTGATGTTGCTAGGAGACATGCCGATTTTCTCAAAGCCATTGCCCGTGGTGAAGGCCTAGAAGGCCGCTCTCCGTTACTGGACGGAGCGATAGGGACTACCGATGAGAACGGCAAGCAAGAGTACCACTGGCCTGATGATGAACCTGTCGAAGAGCAGCACCAATTACGAGCGGCCATATTTTATTACCAGTTGAATTCTCAGGATGAGGAGGTCAATCGGCTGTTGGATCAATGGGAAGTGAGCCATCCGGAGGAGAATGTAAGGAGTTATATTGGGAAATTGCGAGGGGAAGGACAGGGAGAGAGCTAGCTGTTCAGTTGGTGAATAGGGAAATCCTAATTTTGCACTCTTTTCTATGAAAACTTATACTTATCGTTACTGCTGACTTGAAGCGAAAATACAAGAACGAGGAGGGGATCAACCATGTACTCCATTAAAGAAGTTGAAATCAGGAGCGGATTGCCAGCATCTACCCTTCGTTATTATGAAAAAGAGGGCATTCTACCTGATGTCGGTCGGGATGAAGGTGGGAGAAGGGTATATACCGAGAAACAAATGGATTGGATCAGGTTCCTTATGGCTATGAAAGACACAGGAATGACCATTGAAGAAATTAAGGCATACCTTGAGCTAAATGTAAAAGGAGAAGCCACGATCCAAGAGCGAAGAGATTTCCTGGTTGCTCACAAAAAGAAAGTGGAAGAACATATGGCACAAACGCAACACAATTTGGAGAAAATTATTCAAAAGATAGCTTACTACGATCATGTGGTCATGGGAAAAAGCTTCTCTTAGTCGCCAGATCGAATTGAATATATGAAGCCCCCAGCCTATTTGAAATACGCTGTAGGGCTTTTTTTTGCATAGATATCTAAAGATACCTGCTGTAGGTCGCAAGTATGAAAAATCGTTGGCAATTAGGCGGTTCACAATGTGCTTACAGGGTAAAAGTGTAGTACCAAGGTGGGGAAGTGGGGGTATTGACTCTCACGCCACGTGAGGCTGTAGACTGTGAAAGCAAGGGAGGTGAAGCGGAATGGCTTATACGGTTAAGGAAGTATCTAATCTGTCGGGAATCAGCGTTCGAACTTTGCATTATTATGATGAAATTGGATTGCTGAAACCACATCATACCGGAAATAATGGATATCGCTATTACGAACAGGAACAACTGTTGAGGCTTCAACAAATCATGGTGTACAGGGAACTGGATTTGCCTTTATCCGAAATTGGCAATGTGCTAAAGCAAACCAAGGAGCAGAAAGCCGAGGTTTTGCAGGTGCATCGAGCCAAGATTGAGGCTAAGGTCTTCCGCTTGCATACTCTCTTTCAGACCATTGACGAAACGGTGGCTCATTTGAAAGGAGAACAAACGATGAAACCAGAGCAAATGTACCAAGGGTTTAACCCGGAAAAACAGGAAATGTATGAACGTGATCTGACGGAACGTTATGGTTCACAGGTCGAAGAAAAGATCCAGGAGAGTAAGACCGCGACGACGAACTGGAGCAAAGAGGATTATTTGGATTCACAGGCAGAGGCAGATCAGATTCATCGGGAGCTGGCTGAAGCCATGCATAAGGGATTGAAGCATAACAGTGCAGAAGTACAGGCGCTGATCCGCCGTCATCTTCAATGGGTAAGCCGATTCTATACCCCTACAGCAGAAATTTATAGCGGGCTGGGAGACTTGTATGTAGAACATGAGGACTTCAGTAAAATGTATGAAGGCTATCGCCCTGGGCTAGCTGAATATTTGCGAGACGGAATGAAGGAGCTGGCCAAACGGGAATTAACCTAGAGCAACAGCTGATGAAAAGGGCTATAAGTAATATGAAAAAGGGTGAACAACAAACCCATCGACGGCCTGCTGTTCACCCTTTGTTGTGTAAAGCAGCTTACATGCTGCTTGGTGCTGTTCTCATGCTTTGCTGACTGCTGTTTCCGTACTGCTGCATGCTACCACTGCTTGCAAAATGCTGCCCGGTCGTCCCCATGTGTTGCGGAAAGCTGTGGTTCATGTGGCTTCCTGCACTAAAGGTGGATGGTTGCATACTGCGAGAAGCATAGTTATCGCCAAATCCAGGTTGAGTCATTTGGCTGCTTGAGCGGATGGAGTTTTCCAATTGGCTACACAGTTGAATGACTTGCTGGTATTGCTGCATCGCTTGCTGGTGATGCTGAATTGCGGTTTGAATCATTTGAGCTGCGCTACGTTCGCGTTGCACTAGGCTTTCAAGGCTGGATGCGTTTTGTTGCTCTTGTTGCAGCAATTGCTGATACATAGCAGTTCCTTGTTGTGTTTGTTGTACCAATTGCTGCATAATTTGTTCACATTGATGAAGTTGTTGTTGTGGAGCCATGTTGTTGAACATTGATCATCAATCTCCTTCGCCGGATAGTTTAGGTTTTAGGACCCTCATATATTGTGGCGAAGGAAGACTATATATATGCACAATTTTTGGTTACAGGCTGGATACCAGAATAGCCGTAAATTCCTCTAGGAATACACGATCTTCCTGATCAAATCGGCTTTTTAGCGGGCTGTCAATGTCCAGCACTCCAATCAGCTCATCGTTTTTGATTAGAGGGATAACGATTTCGCTATTGGAAGCAGCGTCACAGGCGATATGTCCTGGAAATGCATGTACATCGTCTATGACAAGTGTTCGCCGTTCAGCTGCTGCGGTACCGCAAACACCACGTCCCAGTGGAATCCGTATACATGCGGGTAAACCCTGGAAAGGTCCTAGTACAAGCTCAGTCCCATCATAAAGATAGAAGCCACTCCAGTTCACATCTGGAAGAAAGTGACCCAGTAAAGCTGAAGCGTTCGCTAAATTGGCAATCCTATTGGATTCATCGTGAACAAGTGCCCGGAGTTGTCCGAGAACGGATTCGAATTGTTCCTGACGTGTTCCTTCGTAAGGGATAGTTTGAAACATGTAGAGTCCACGCTCCTAACATTAAATTTTCATATTAACTGTTGTATATATCACCAAAAATAGGTAATTGTGCAAATCACTTTTACCATTGGTTAATTAATTTAAGATATAACGATTGTACATATTCAGTCAAGTAGAAAATAGCACTACTGCCTTGGAATAATCTCCTTTCTCTAGCACCACAATTCCCTTCTCTACAAGCAACGCTGGCGGCAAAGCATTATGTTTTAGCGGGACATATAATATAGAAAGTAATTCAATGAAGGGTTGCCCTCATCTGTTTCCAGCTTCTCCCCTATGGGTAAAAACAATGTAACATGTTGGCTTAGGCCAGGGAGGAGTTACAATTATGCATGCAGATGTTCAGAACTTGTTTATCCGTATACAGATGCTTTCTTATGCACATCAGGACGATTTGACCGTGAGAGATATACAACCAGTTCTCGAAGAACGCGGATACCGTGTAGGAGAACGTGAAGTCAAGCAGGAGCTGGAAAACCTGACACAGGAAAACTTTCTGACACCACATGATGATATGTTCAGCCTTACCGGCGCAGGGATCGAAGAATTGCAGGAAATTCAGTCGATGCTAGGCGTATTGTACGAAGATGTTGTGAAAAATCCAGCGCATGTCACTGCCCGTGCCTCTTCTTAAAAGGATAAGAGACGCAAAAAATCTTATAACAATAAAAGGTAGCCCTCTTCATTCCTGATTCCAGGAAGCGGAGGGCTAATTTGATTTATAAGGGCCTGTCCACTTTAATAAGGTTGTGTTTGTTGGAGGTGTATGCTTAAATGTAGCGTATATTTGTTGTCATTGAAATGCTGGAAGGATGATGGAACATGTGTGCATATGCATGTAAGGGGCATATCCCACTGCTGGAAAGCCCGCGTCTTCGGCTGCGAAGGATGGAAAGCCGGGATGCGGCTACGATGTTCGCTTGCTGGTCTGACCCGGAGGTTCACCGTTATATGAACCTTACCGGTATGTCAGGACGAGAGGATGCAGAGGATATGATTGAGCTGTTGAATGAGCTGGCGAAGACGGAAGATGCGCTGCGCTGGGGGATCGAGCTGAAGGAGAACGGGAGGCTGATTGGAAGCTGCGGCTTTAATTATTGGCAGACGGAGGGAGCTTATAAAGCCGAGATTGGTTATGAGTTGGCCCAGCCTTATTGGCGCAATGGCTATATGACTGAGGCGCTTCGCTTAGTGCTTTCATTCGGATATGACACGATTCGATTAAATCGGATCGAAGCGCTGGTGGACCCGCGCAATACAGGCTCGCAAGCCTTGCTGTCCTCGATGGGCTGGACCCAGGAAGGGCTGTTACGGCAGGTACAGCATACATCTACAGGCTTTAAGGATATGCTGATGTATTCATTACTGCATGAAGAATGGCTCAGATTGGAGGCACAACGAAATGCTGTTTCAGTATAACGGCGGTTCGTCGCCGCTGCACAGGCTTGGACCGTTAAGTAAGCTTATATGGGTGGGATGCTTTAGCCTCCTGTCGATGGCATGGGATTCGACAATACGGGAAGCGGCACTTCTGGTGGTACTGATCGCTGTGGCTGGCTTCGGCGCACGGTTGACCCTAGCACGCCAACTTCGCGCTATGTCGTTCCTGATTGGTTTAGGTATTCCGTATTTTATACTGTCTATCCTAGCGATTCGAGAAGGGAATACTGTCGCTTCATGGGGACCCATTGTGATTACAGCGGAGGGACTGGATATCGCGGGGGCATTAACGCTGCGGATTTTTGTATTGTTTTTGGCATCCTATATCTATCTCTCGACGACCGATCCCCGAGATTTTGTGCAGGCTTTGAATCTGCGCTTGCGTGTACCTTATCGATTTGCGTTCGGAATTTCAGTGGCGCTGACGTTCCTGCCCTTATTGGAAGAAGAGGGGCGAACCATTATGGCTGCACGGCGTGTTCGGGGGCAGGAGCCACCACGAGGATGGGGCAAGCGGATATCATGGTGGAGCGGGTATGCGGCTGCTGTGTTGGTGAATGCTGTGAGACGGGTTCAGCAGACGGCACTGGCTATGGAGGGCAAAGGTTTTGGCGCATATGCAGAACGGACGTATCTTCGTACACTGGAAAATGGGCGTTTAGGCTACGTATGTGCTGTGATTGCTGTATTCGCTACGACTGTTTTAGGGTGGGTATTATAAAGAAGCAGCCCCTTTTTTTGTCCTCATTGTCAACTGGTAAAATAAAATTAGGTTGACAATAAGACAGCGGATGAATACATTTATACAGTAACAGTTTGTACAAGGACCAGAGCTATGACCTTGTATACTAGATTATGGAGAGGAGTCAAGAAATACATATGAAGGGATCTCGTATTTTTGCCAAGTTTACAACGCTGGATATCGTGTTAATGGCCATGCTGGCTACGTTGAACGGCGTCATGACTGTGTATTTGTCGATGATTAACAAAACGTTAAACAGTCTGGGAGGGCCGATCGCAACTTCCGCTATTGTCGGGCTGTACATGATATATGGTTTGCTGGCCTATTATATTATTCGTAAGCCAGGTACGGCGGTAATTGCTTATGCCTTTGGCGCGGTAGTGCAGTCTTTTATGGGCTCTGCCTATGGAATTGCATCTATCATTGCGGCAGCTGTCTGCTATATGGTTGCGGCGGAGCTGGTATTTGCTCTTTTGCGGTATCGCCGCTGGAATGCAGTTTCACTAATGCTGGTGGGCGGAGCCATGGTTCCGCTGTGGTTTATCGTGGCAGCCAATATGTTTGGCTATATGCATTGGGGCTGGAAGGTACTGACGATTGCACTGGTCGTTCGTATCCTGAGCGGCATTGTCCTGTGTGGTCTGCTGACGAAAGTACTGGGCGATGCCTTAAATGGTACGGGTCTGTTAAAACGCTTTGAACTGGGACGCACTTCACGGGCATAACCAAGGCTATACATGGTTATAGCCTGAACAATAGGGATCGAGGGTATTTCGGCTATGAATGAACGTAGTGATCATGATGCAGAAAATAGAATAGCTGTCTCCTTAAGGGATTTTGGCTATCGCTATGACGACCAGGTGGAGCCAGCGTTACATGGTCTGACGCTGGACATTGCGGTGGGTGAGCACATAGCCATTGTTGGAGCTAGTGGGAGTGGAAAGTCTACGCTGTGCCAGCTACTTCATGGCGGGTTGTCCCGTTCCGGCGAGGGCGAACGGACTGGCGAGCTGACCGTGTACGGGATGGACCCCGCCACCGCTGAATTGGCTACGGTCGCCACCACTGTCGGCGTCGTGCTTCAGGACCCGGATGCCCAGCTAGTGCAGGGAATCGTCGAAGACGAAATTGCTTTTGGGCCGGAGAACCTGCGCGTGCCTCCGGCAGAAATAGAGCAGCGCCTGGCCGCTGCACTGGAGGCCGTCGGCCTGGCATCCGAGCGCGGCTCCTCCGTGCGGCGCCTCTCGGGAGGTCAGCGCCAACGCACCGCCATTGCTGCGGTGCTGGCGCTGGAAGTGCCGCTGGTCGTGTTCGACGACGCGGCTGCGCAGTTGGACCCGCCGGCGGTACGGGACTTCGTCCTTCTATGTCGGCGGCTCCATGCCGCAGGCCGGACGGTGATCACTGCGTCCGGTCGCATAGACGATGGTGCGCGTGCAGCGCAGCGCCTCATCGTGCTGAAGGGCGGGACTATGCTGCTGCAAGGCCCGCCCGAAAAGCTGCTGCGCGAGCATGGTGCGCAGCTGGCAGCCTGGGGGCTGCTTCCCTCTTCCGCGGGGAGGGAAGACATGCCGCGTGAGCCGGAGGGGAATGCCGGCTCGGCAGCTTATTGCGCTGGGCAGCCGTTGCTGGAGGTGAAGGGATTGCCCTTCACCTACCCCGGCAGCCAGCGCGCGGCGCTCAAGGGCGTGAGTCTTGCCCTTGCGCCTGGCGAACGAGCCGTAATGCTGGGCGAGAACGGCTCTGGCAAAACCACGCTGGGCAAGCTCCTTATGGGCTTGCTCCCCGCGCCGAAGGGATGCATGTGGTGGGAAGGGCAGGATATGTCGAAGCTGCCCATTCACCGACTGGCCGCCGGGATCGGCTATGTGTTCCAGCAGCCAGAGCATCAGTTTGCAGCTGCAACGGTGTGGGAAGAGTGCTTGTACAGTGTGCGTGTCAAGCTTGGTTTACGGATCGGAGATCCGGTTCCCGCCGCCTATGAGGAACGGGCGCATCGCTTGCTGACAGCCGCCAGGCTGGATCACCGACTGGAGGTCTCGCCGTATCTGCTAAGTGGAGGCGAAAAAAGGCTTTTGAGCGTTGCGGCACAGTTTATCCTCCCCAAAAAGCTTTACATTTTGGATGAGCCGACTGCGGGAACGGATTACGAAGGGGCAAACATCCTGCTCCAGATGTGCACAGAGCAGTCCGCTGAAGGAGCGGCTTTTCTGATCATTACCCACGATTTGCAGATAGCTGAACGCTTTGCCAGCCATGTTCTTCGTATGGAAGAGGGGTATCTCTATAAAACGGAAGATAGCTGGATTAATCATACGATTACAGTTGACAAAAATTAAGGATATGTAGACAATAATATATATACATCGTACATAACAGGCGGCCTATATAGGCCGCCTGTTTACGATTATACAGTGCGGGTAATCATTCAAGCTGGGAAGGAAAACCGTACAGATACAGCACAGTTTATATAAGGAAAGGATTTGTGATTTGCTTGGGAAACGATAAACCTATGAAGCGCGGACTCGTGCTGACAGGTGTTCTATTGGCCACCTTTCTGGCCGCGATTGAAGGAACGGTTATCGGTCCGGCGGGACCGACAATTGTTAGTGAACTGGGCAGTGTGAATTTGCTCAGCTGGATTTTTACAGCATATTTGTTGACGATGGCTGTAACTACGCCTATTTTCGGCAAGCTTAGCGATTTGTTTGGCCGAAAACCCATTTTTCTAATTGGGTGCTCGTTATTTGTGATTGGCTCTTTGCTTTGTATGCTGGCTGGTAGTATGGAGCAGCTTATTTTATACCGAGCCATTCAAGGGATTGGAGCAGGCGGCGTTATTCCTGTTACCTTTACCATCATCGGTGATATATACAAAATGGAGGAACGTGGTAAAGTCCAAGGCATGATCAGCTCGGTGTGGGGGATTTCTTCCCTTGTCGGGCCTCTCTTGGGCGGTTACGTGGTCACCTATTTTGGCTGGGAATGGATTTTTGGTTTTAACGTTCCCTTTGGATTACTGGCTATGTTCTTCATCGCCCGTTACCTGCGGGAGCAGGTAAGCAAGCGTACCGCGCGTATCGACGTAGCGGGGGCAGTTACCTTTACCATCGGGATGACGGCACTCTTGCTCGTATTGGCCCTAGGGGGACAGTATATCGATTGGACTTCTCCTGAATTGCTGGCCTTGGCTGCCGTGGCCATTTTGTTCCTGGTTTTGTTTTTGGTTATCGAAAAGCGCGCTCAGGAACCGATGGTCCCTCTGAAGCTGTTTCGGATACGGGATATCGCTTTTTCCTGTGCCGCTGCACTGCTCGTCAGTACCCTGCTAATCGGGCTGACTAGTTATCTTCCACTATGGATTCAGGGCGTACACGGTGGAGATGCCGCTTCATCTGGTCTGGCGCTGGCCCCAATGTCGGTAGGCTGGCTGTTTGGCTCCATGATCGGAGGACGCATTTTGCTGACGCTGGGCTCGCGTCGAACCTCTTTGATCGGGCTGACTCTGATTGTATTGGGAGCCTTCGTCATGACCTTGATGAACCTAACAACTCCAATCTGGCTTCTGTTCCTGTCTACGTTATTGTATGGACTGGGATTTGGCTTCTCGATAACCGTGTTCACGATTATTGCTCAGTCCTCGGTCGGATTCCAGCTGCGTGGCGCGTCTACAGCCTTGAATACGTTCCTGCGCACATTGGGACAAACGATTGGGGTTGCAGCCTTCGGTTCATGGCTGAATTATCGTATTGCTGCCCAGACAGCGGACGGACAGCTCACTCAGCAAGGGGTTACACAGGAGGATATTAATGGTCTGCTTGCCCCGCATGCTTCACAAAGTCTAAGTGACAATGTTGCCGGATTACTCCGGTCTGTACTGGAAAACAGTCTGCATTCCCTATTCGTGATCATGGTCGTTATTGCGGTGATTAGCTGGTTTGTTGTCCTCGGATTGCGGAACCGCCCACCGGGTACGGAAGAAGAGGCAGATCAGCGTGTGAAGACACCACAAAGAGAACACGCATAAAAAATAATATACTTCTTTCACATTAAAGAGACAGTCCGGTACACCAATAAGGGGCCGGGCTGTTTCTTTATGCTAAGGTCTCTTCTCCTACTGATTTAGCAAAATAGCCACTTCGTATAGGACCGATAAATTCCCCAATATACAAAAAGGAAATAAAAATCCCCTAGAGATTGCGATATATTCATATGATATAGGTTACAAAGTGGTAAAAAAGTCTTAAAAAATTGTAACAAAAAAGCTGTTTCTAAATTGAGCTATAGGGTACTAAGGAACCATTTTTTTGCACCCGCTTACAAATCGAGCATTTTATGAGTATATTTTGAACAATTTTGCATGTGAATGAAGCAACCAACCAAGCAAAATGGGATACGGAAAAAAATCAAGTAACAAATTTTTCTGAATGTAATAGGAATGAAAAAAATAGGTATTTTCAGAAAATTACTAGGAAAATATGAGGATGAAATTCATAGAGGAATCTGTTTTCTTCCCTCACATAATAGGGCTTTTCAGTCTATATCAATCGTTTGACATACCATATAAAATGGCCCTAGCCAACGAAAAAGTTGGGCTTCAACACTAGAAAGCATAATTACATTAAGGGAGATGGAGTACTTGAAGTTTAACAAATGGTTCAGTAAAGCAGCCACTGCAACAGTAGCAACTACCTTGCTGTTAGGAGGCGGCGTGCAGGCTTTTGCAAAAGAAAATGATAAGGCTGATTTCAATGCAGACAATGCATTTACCCAAATTACGCGTAATGACATGCTGAATATTTTCAAACAGCAAGGCAAAGAGAAATATGAGGTTCCATCCTTCGATGCCTCTACAATTAAGAATATTCCTTCTGCTATTGGTCACGATAGCTCAGGCAAGCAGATTGATCTGGATGTTTGGGACAGCTGGCCGTTGCAAAATGCCGATGGTACAGTAGCTAATTACAAGGGATATAATATCGTATTTGGACTGGCAGGCGATCCTAAACGAGGCGAGGATACATTTATATATCTGTTCTATCAAAAAGCGGGTGATACTTCACTGAGCGGCTGGAAAAATGCTGGTAGAGTCTTTAAAGACAATGATAAACTGCTCTCCAACGATCCGATTCTCAAAAATCAGTCAGAAGAATGGTCAGGTTCTGCTACCTTAACCTCTGATGGACATGTACGTTTATTTTATACCAGCAGACAGCCCTATGATCCGAATAACAAATTATACGGCAAGCAAACCTTGAGCACAGCTCAAATTAATGTCTCTCAGCCTGATGATAAGACACTGAAAGTAGATGGAGTCGAGGATTTGAAATCGATCTATGACGGTGGAGATGGTAAAACCTATCAAAATGTACAACAAAGCGTCGGAGTGGATATGGATAATCATACCCTTAGAGACCCTCACTATGTCGAGGATCAAGGGCACAAATATATTATATTTGAAGCCAACACAGGGACAGAAACAGGCTACCAGGGCGAAGAATCGCTTCAAAACTCAGCTTATTATGGTGGCAATAAAAAATTCTTCACGGAAGAGCAACAAAACTTGCAACAAAGTCCTAAGAAAAAAGGAGCTGAGCTGGCGAACGGCGCACTGGGCATCGTTGAATTGAATGATGATTATACATTGAAAAATGTAATGCCCCCTTTGCTTGCATCCAATCTGGTAACAGATGAAATTGAACGGGCAAATGTGTTCAAAATGAACGGTTTGTGGTATTTATTTACGAGTACAAGAGGTTCCAAGGTGACTGTAGATGCGATCGGTGACGATGATATTTACATGTTGGGTTATGTTTCTACTTCCTTGACAGGGCCTTATAAACCCCTGAATGGAACCGGTCTCGTTCTTCATCAGGATCTGGATCGTGATGATATTACCTGGACATATGCTCATTTTGCTATCCCGCAAGGCAAAGGCAATAACGTAGTCGTTTCGAGTTATATGACCAATCGTGGACTCTTCCCAGATCACAAATCTACTTTCGCACCAAGCTTCCTGCTGAATATTAAAGGCTCGAAAACCTCTGTTGTGAAGAACGGTATTCTGGAGCAAGGTCAAATTACGATTGATCCAGGAAATGACAAAAAAGATAACCAAAATGAGTATGGAAAGAAATAAGTAGTTATAAGCAGCATGTCCGAAGGCGACAGCTTTGGTAGATTACCGATCTGTCGTCCGTCGGACGATACATAACAATGCAATGAAGGGTAAGGAGGATCGTCATAATGAGAAAAAAAGCTTTCAAGAACATTGGAATACGATCCGTAGTAGTTATCACAGGCTTAACTATTTTCATAGCTATGGGGTGGAGTATGTACCAACAGGATGCAGGCAAACCTCAAAAACCTGCAGCAGCTCCAAAAAACCAAGCCAATCAAAGCAAGCATACAACACCGACCTATCGGGCCGCCTATCATTTTACCGTCCCGGATAAGTGGAAAAATGATCCACAGCGGCCTATTTATATGGATGGGCAATATCATTACTACTATTTATATAATCGTGATTACCCTCATAAGAACGGTACAGAATGGCGACATGCCACATCCACCGACCTGGTTCATTGGAAAGATGAAGGGGTGGCAATTCCTAAATATACGAATCCGAATGGAGACCCTTGGTCCGGTTCGGTCGTGATCGACAATAATGGCACCGCAGGTTTTGGAAAAGGCGCACTTGTAGCCATTGTCACACAGCCCTCCGCAGATGGAGGAAAGCAGGAACAATTTCTGTGGTACAGTAAGGACAAAGGCAAGACGTTTACTTCTTATCGCAACAAGCCCGTGATGTCCAACCCTGGCACGAAGGATTTCAGAGATCCCAAGATCATCCGGGATATTCAACGTAATCAATGGGTGATGGTCATGGCGGAGGGAACGAAGATTGGCTTTTATAAGTCGAAAAATTTAAAGGATTGGCAGTTTACGAGCGGCTTTCAAACGGAAAATATTGGACTTGTAGAATGTCCTGACCTTTACCAGATGCGCGCGGATGATGGGACCTATCAATGGATTCTAGGTGCAAGCGCCAATAGTAAACCAACCGGCGGACCCAATACGTATGCCTACTGGACGGGGGATTTTAATGGAGAAGCATTTCTCCCTGATCGCAATGATCCTGATTGGCTGGATTATGGCTTTGACTGGTATGGTGCGGTTACGTTCGAGGACGGCAAAGCCAAAGACCAATACAGTCACCGTTATGCGCTGGCCTGGATGAACAATTGGGATTATGCCAACAACACGCCTACTCTGAAGGAAGGCTTTAATGGCATGGATTCGGTTGTTCGCCAAATTCGGTTGAAGCGTACAACTGATGTCGGCTATCGCTTGGTTTCACAGCCTGTAGCAGCTTTGGAGCAATTCCCAACTGCAACGGAGTCATTGGGGAAGATCCAAGTAGTGGGGACTCACAAGCTTCCGGTAGCAGGTGATGCCTATCAGTTAGAAGCAGATGTATCTTGGTCAACGATCAAAAATACAGGCTTGAGGCTTCGAGAGTCTGCGGATGGCAAGCGTCATGTAGATGTGGGTGTTTCGGTGGAGGGTCAATACTCTTATGTAAACAGAGCGAACACAGGGCAGCCGGATCAGAGTGGTAAATATGTAGAGAGTAAGGCGCCTTTTGATACCAATAAAAAAAATGTCCACTTGAAGATTCTTGTCGATAAAACCAGCATCGAAGTCTTTGTAGATGATGGAGAAGTAGCTTATTCCTCCTTAATATTTCCACGCTTAGAGGATCAGGGAATTACTCTTTTTTCAGATGGCGGTAAGGCTATTTTTAATAATGTAGTGATCAAACATTTTAGTCGATAACAGGTCTTATGCTGCTCGTAAGCTTAGGCATATTTCGCTCAGGTATATATAAAGTCCACCCATAATATAAGGGTGGACTTTTCTGTGTAAATCTAAATTTTCGTTAGCACAGCTATAGGATTGTTCTTTTATTCACAATTGAACAGTTGCTAAAATTACTATTCATTCTATTTGTGATAAGGTGACAGATTATCAGCGCTACGGCCCAATTTTTTGAGCAAGCCGATGAGTTGATCTCTTTCGGTTTCGCTGATTCCGCTAAAGGCACGTTCAATCTGACGTGTATAATCAGGATAAATTTCGTCCATGACGCGTTGTCCTTCGTCCGTCAACTCTGCATATATAATACGACGATCTTGGTCGCACGGGTGACGGTGCAAATAACCACGGCTCTCCAGCTTGTCGATAACATAAGTGACATTTCCGCTTTGCAGAAGCAGTTTGGCTCCAATTTGTTGAATTGGTTGTGCTCCCTTGTGATATAAAACTTCCATCACGGCGAAGGCCGTTGGGTTGAAGCCCACCGTTTTGATGCCAGCAACCGCATGTTCGTTTACACTTTTGAATGACTTGGCAAACACGCTATACAAATGCATAGATTGCTGTGTCACCAATGTTCGGTAATCTATCATCTTCATTCCGCCTTTATGTATGGATTTGGGCATCCTTTGACCGCTCGGTTCGGATGACCGGGCAACCATACCCTTACTACTAGCATAAAGGGATTTACGTAGGGAAAACATGCGATTTGTCACAGTAGCTGCTTTTTTAATTATTTAATTTCAAAGCTTTAAGGTAAATTTTTGAAAAATAAAGGTTTCGAATGTAAAAATACCGTTCCGATTGGTTATATTAACAAATAACATACCTAATGGACCCAAATAACAAAATAAGATAAATTCAGAGGAGATGAAGCACATGGATACGGGTTCTTTCCGTTTTCAATTTCGTGATCCGCAGCAAGCCGCCCAAGCCTGTGAAACATTAAAGGAAATTGGATACTCTGCCAGCACGAACGGTGATACAGGCCTCAGTGTTCACGTTGAGAACCAGGATGTGCTGTCTGCATTAGAGATTTGCCAAGCTTATGAAGGAAGTATAATTGAGACAGGAGTTCTCACTTATCGTCCAGGTAAGCAAAGTAATATCGGTGTGCAAAATCCAGGTTATAGCCCGGAGGATTGGATTATTCCAGCGCACATCATTAATGAGGACTGGAGCGAGGCGTATAAAAGCGGCTCTTCCCAAACGTTTACGAACACAACACAGGAACACAACGTCAGCTCTGATCAACAACCGGAAGACGATGTGGACGGTTTTTCAGGTAGCGTCCATACCTAAATAATGGTGTTCACCCTTGCTGCTCACTTTGGAACAAAAAGGTTCCTTCAAACCATGACTAATGGTTTGAAGGAACCTTTTTTCATGATGAGAAAAAGCTGAAAAGGACATTGTGAAAACTAAGGTTCTTGGATCGTGCATAAGGGCAGTAATCGTAGGAAATACCAAAAGAAGTTCAGAAAGGAGGTTTTGATCTTGCAAAAACTCGGAGTTCACGAAAAATTGGAATTGCATGAGCTGCTTACGTTTAAAACAACTTGTATCACAAAAACTCAAGCTATGCTGCCTTTAGTCTCAGATTCAAATTTGAAAAATATTTTACAGCAGGATATCAGTGGCGGTACACAAGATATTCAACAGCTTAAAAATCTGCTTGTATAATGAAGGAGGATTAACGTGAATTCTTTTACTGGGAATATGACTGGTACGACTCCCATGACCGATCAGGTGATTGCTGCCGATCTGTTAATCGCAGCTAAAAGTGGGATCAAAAACTACGCCGCAGCGTTAACAGAGTCCACTAGCCCGGAAGTTCGGAATGTTCTGTGTGACCAATTGAGCAAAGCTGTTAATCTTCATGAGCAAATTTTTAATTATATGAAGAACAATGGTTACTACAACGCCTATGATCCAGATCAGCAAATTCAAATGGATATTCAAAATGCAGACAAGGCACTTTCTTTGCCCAAAATGTGAAACGTTTAATTAAAAAGAAGCACCAGCAAACTTTAATCGAGTTTGCTGGTGCTTCTTTATTACAAATTAAAAGAACTTCACATGAAATATGGAGAAGAAGGAAATCATAAAAAAACAAGGTATCGGTCTCAAATTTAGAAATAGGGTGATTTTCTTATGAGCAAGCCTTCAGCGGGCAAACAAAAAGATCAAAAACTAAAATGGTGGCAGCTGAGCTTGTTAGGAGTTGCAGGCACCATCGGTACAGGGTATTTTCTCGGGTCCAGTTTAGCGATTTCCATTGGTGGCCCAGCCGTACTGATTGCTTACTTTTTGGCAGCAGTTGGGACGTATGTGGTGTTTGATGCCCTTTCGCGCATGACGGCAGATCATCCAGAACAGGGCTCTTTCCGTTCTTATGCCCAAAAAGCATTTGGTAATTGGGCAGGCTTCGGCAGTGGCTGGGTATATTGGTTCTCAGAATTGCTTATTAATGGGAGTCAACTAACCGCGCTGTCTATATTTTCACGTTTTTGGTTTCCTCAGGTACCGATGTGGATTTTTGCGGCAGGCTTCGGACTCTTAGGGCTTGTGATTGTTTTTTTTGGCAATAAGGGCTTTGATCGTGTAGAAAATGTACTCGCCATTATTAAGATGGCGGCTCTTGTGATGTTTTTGGTCCTAGCGGTGGCGCTTTTGGCAGGCTGGATCGGAGGAAGTAAATATAATCCGAAGTTTCCCCTCAGCTACAAAGACTTTTTTCCAACCGGTGGCATAGGATTATGGTCATCTTTTATTTTTGCCTTTTATGCATACGGAGGTATTGAAGTGCTTGGAATTATGTCTAACCGACTTCAAAACCCGGAGGAAGCACCCAAAGCAGGAAAAGTCATGCTGATTACGCTGGTTGTAGTGTATGTGCTATCAATTGGGCTCGCTGTGTCTATGGTACCATTAAGTGCCTTTAATCCGAAGGAAAGTCCTTTTGTGCTTGCGCTCAGTAGCGATCATCTGGTCTTTGTGCCTCATTTGTTTAATGGAGTCCTGATTATTGCAGGATTCTCAACGATGACAGCATCGCTATATGCAGAGACTTCGATGATGATTACTCTTGCCCAGGAAGGAGATGCGCCCACCCTGTTCTCACGGAAGTGGAAGGGCAAATATCCTCTGTATGCACTTAGTTTGATCTCTGTTGGATTAATCTCAGCAATCGTATTATCGTTGCTGCTACCAGGAAAAGTGTATGAATATATCACAACCGCTGCGGGCTTAATGCTGCTATATAACTGGTGCTTTATTTTGCTGTCTTCAGGTAAGTTACTGGAATCAAGCACATCAAGCAATATCAAACGCTGGATTGGATTATTGCTGATCGCTTTGGCTGTAGTAGGGGCCTTTTTTCATAAGCTTAGCCGCCCTGGGGTTTACGTCAGTTTGCTGTTAGTCTTGTTAATTGCCATATGTGACTTCATTGTACAATGGGTGCGTCGAAAGCACGGCAAGGAACCTCGTTAACTTTATCAAGAAGACAAGCGTTAGCGTAAAAAAAGTAATTGAAATGCCTGTACACCAAAATAAAAGCCAAAGCCTACAAGAGACAGACCTGACATCCAAGAGATGGTTTTAAGCAATCCGGGTCTGAGAAATCGACGGAAAACGCTTGAAGCGGCTGCCATCGTCACATCCCAGGCCAAAACGCCTAGTACAATCGCTCCGCTGTAAATCAATAGCTGTTGTACTGGATATGTATTAGCGACGTTGGCCAGTATGGACCCGTAAATCCCAAGCCAGAAAAGGATGGAGAGAGGATTAAATAACGACATCAGAAAGCCGGCTACAAAGGAGTTAGTCAGGGTATTTCCATTTCCCCTTAATTCGGACTCTGAAATCACACCAGCATTTTTGATGCTTTCAAGACCTGTATACACAAGCACAAAAAAACCAAACAGCCATAAAAAAGCTTTGACAAATGGGGAATTAAGAAGGTGAATCATTCCCAAATAGACAAGCATCATATAGATAATGTCTGCTGTGATTGCACCTAGTCCAATAAACCAGGCGTGCCAGAATCCATTTTTAATACCTCGATCCAACTGCGCGGCATTGATAGGTCCAATGGGAGCTGAAAGTGACAGACCCAGAAAAACATACCCGATAAATGTATTAATGGGGGGTTCCTCCTTGATTATTTATTGGACGTTATGTATTTGTCTCATTTAGTTTATTCGGACAAACCCATGTGTAAGACCATATTTTTGTGCGTATATGTAGCCACAGCCTCGTTATTTGCTAACCCAATGAATCCAATCCCAAAGGAGCTCTAATCCTTATATAAAGGGTTAGAGCTTTTTTTAATGAGAGGCTTGACACTTTTAATGAAAGCGCTTATATTTATCTCGTAAACAATACGTTATATAACGTTATATAAAAGGAGAGATAAAAAATGAATGTACAACAGACGGTTCAGACGATTTTTGAACAAGCGAATGGGAAGATTTCCGAGGTTTATTTAGTAGCCTGCGGGGGCTCACTAGTGGATATGTATCCTTCAAAATATTTTCTGGATAGTGAAGCAAGGAAACTGGTAGCAGGCATGTATACAGCGAATGAGTTTGTACATGCATTGCCTAAACGATTGGGAGCACACTCAGTGGTCATCGTTTGTTCCCACGGTGGAAATACTCCAGAATCGGTCGCGGCTGCTAAATCAGCCAAAGAGAAAGGTGCTTATACCATCGGCTTAACCCACAACAGTGAAGCGAACCTGCTCAACTATTCGGATTATTCCTTCCTCTACGAGTGGGGGGATGAGAGCGATGTTAAAAACAACCCGATGGCCATTATTTTAGAACTTACGGTTGAACTGCTGCAAATCGCTGAGGGCTATGTGCATTACCCAGCTTTCCAGAACGGATTGGAGGCAATCAATGGAATTATTAACCGGGCCAAAGTCCAAGTTGAACCGCGTGCCCAAGTATTCGCAGACAGATACCGCAATGAGGAACTCTTTTATATCCTGACTAGCGGAGCGTCTTATGGACATGCTTACGGATTTGCCATCTGCTCGCTGATGGAAATGCAATGGCTCCATGCAGCTTCTATTCATTCCGGTGAATTCTTCCATGGCCCATTTGAAGTAACGGATAAGGAAACTCCATTTATTCTGATGATCAACGAAGGACGTACACGAGCGCTGGATGAGCGGGCACAGACTTTCCTGAATCAGTATGCCGAGAAAGTGGAAGTGATTGATGCAAAGGAGCTTGGCATCGGAACGATTGCAGACGAAGTAGTAGAGTTTTTTAACCCGGTGTTATTCTACAGCATTGTATGTGTGTATCGTGAAGCACTAGCAAATGTACGCAATCACCCATTGGAAACTCGCCGTTATATGGGCAAAGTAGCTTACTAAGCGCACCTACCAACAGGAGGAAACCATCATGAAGGTTCTAGGCATTGGCGATAATGTGGTAGATAAATATGTTCATCTGCGTATGATGTACCCTGGCGGCAATGCGCTTAATTTTAGTGTGTTTGCCAAAAAAGCGGGAGTGGATGCAGCCTTTATAGGCGTGTTCGGGGACGACAACGAAGCACGGCATGTAGAACACACCCTGCGTGAGCTTGACATTGATATTTCACGGTGCAGATATCACAGCGGTGAGAACGGCTGCGCACGTGTAACCCTGGAAGACGGAGACAGAGTATTTCTCGGCAGTAATGAGGGGGGAGTGACACGTCTTCATCCATTGGAATTGAGCGAAGATGACAAGGACTATCTTGGCGGATTCGATCTGATTCATACTGGCTTGTACAGTCATACAGGTCACTTGCTGCCTGAATTAGAGACGCTAGGAATCCCTATTTCTTTTGATTTTTCAGATGATTTTACAGATACACAAGTAGAACAAAATATTACGTATGCCGATTTTGCATTTTTCTCTTGCAGCCATATGACGGATGAAGAGACACAGAATTATATCCGCTCCAATCGAAAAAAAGAGGGACAAATTCTGGTCGCCACACGTGGCGGTGACCGATCCATCGCCTATGATGGTACGAAGTTCTATTTTCAAATGCCTGATTCCGTTGACGCTGTGGATACTATGGGGGCAGGCGACTCTTATATAACTGCTTTTTTACTAAGCTTTTTGGAAAAAGACAACATTCAGGATGCTATGGCAGAAGGCTCAAGGCTTGCCGCCCAGAGCTGTCTGGTAGAAGGTTCCTTCGGATACGGCGTTCATTATTGACGAGCCTTTTCGAATATCTTCACTTGTAAGAATATGTAACCTTTGATACTCTAAGTGAGAGTGATATAACGTTATATGACAAGTGAGGGTACATGATGTTAAATTCAGACCAAGCGGAGCCATTATATATTCAGTTACAAAAAGCGGTCAAAACCGCTATTCATAATGGAACATTTACGCAGGGAAGCCGTATACCGACTGAAACAGAGTTAAGCGAGATGTATAATGTAAGTCGTATTACCGTAAGAAAAGCAATTGCCGAATTAGTTCATGAAGGATATTTGACCAAACGTCAGGGGAAAGGCACCTTTGTCAATATCCCCAAGATTGGACGGAAGATTGAACATGTCATCAGTTTTACGGCTGCTTGCAAGTCCAATGGTCTTTCTTCACATAGTGTGGTCACAAAACGTGAAATCGTAGAAGCAGATGAGGAAATTGCACATCAATTGCAGCTATCGCCAGGAGAAAAGGTGTTATTTATCCAGCGTAAAAGATATGCGGATGATCGCCCCCTGATGCTGGAAAACAATTTTTATCCTTATGACCGTTTTGCATTTCTAATGAACGAGCAGTTGGAAGGGTCTGTATACGAGCTGCTGCGGCAAAAATACAGCATCGATCCTAACCAGCCGGGAGAGACGATATTACAAATTGCTTTGGCGGATGAAAATCAGGCCAAGCTGCTGGAGACGGCGATCGGACAGGCGTTGTTTTACATGCATACAATGATCTATGACCAGCACGGAAGCCCGGTTCATGTAGGAAAGCAGTACATCATCGGAGATCGTTATCAATTCTCCATATAATCCGTTGCCTGTTATGCAAGGTAGTTCAGGTAAGTGTGGCTTCTGCTTCCATCCAATAGGGAGAAGCAGAAGCATTAATATAACGTTATATTACGTCATGTTGTTAGATGGATCAATCGTGAGGTGGTGAAACTGTGCAAGGGAAGAACGATGCATTAGCAGACAAAGTTTTACTCTCCCATGCTATTTTTAATGGATTGGAAGATGAAGCTTCGCCCGGGTTTGTTGCAGTCCGAGGAGAACGTATTGCAGCGGTGGGGCGTCCGGAAGAGGCACAAGCCTGGATAGGAGCCGAAACGGTTGTCTATGATCTGGGCGATGCCTTTATCATGCCGGGAATTCATGACAACCATGTATTTTTTACCGGATACATGTCGATGCATCGGGGCGTCGATCTGGCGCATACGGCCTCCAGTGAAGAAGCAATGGAACTCTTGCTACAAGAGGCAAACAACCTTCCGCCAGGAAAAGATGTAACCGCTTTCGGTTGGAGCGAGGACAGATGGGGGAAGCTGCCTGATTCAAGCTTGTTGGATGGATTGTTTCCCGATCGGTCGGTCATCGCCATTAACCAAAATAAAAGCTACTGCTGGATGAACCGATTGGCTGAGGAGAGATATCAGTTTTCCCCGGATCAATGCAGTGCCGAAGCACGAGCTTTACTGCTCCAAGTTATGATGCAGGACCGTAGCCTTGTCCAACAAGAGTTTATGGAATTTTGCCGTATGCTGGCTGCACGAGGAGTTACTTCTATAAAAGATATTGGCTTTGACCGGCATAGCGAGCTGCTTCCCATTCTAGAAGAATTGAAAGAAACAGGTGAATTGCCACTGAGATTTCATTTCTCGCTGGAACCAGTTGTTGAACCGTTTGATATAAACATTGGTATCAAATATAAAGCACTTTACAATGGAGACCTTATTCGTTTCCAAGGTTACAAGCTGATGCTTGACGGCGTTGTAGCAGATCATACAGGGGACATGTTGGAGCCTTACGCAGATATGCCTGGGGTCACGAATTTGAGGACAGTTGATTATGAGAAGATTGAAGCCTCTGTTCTGGAAGCGGACAGCCAGGGGATCAAATGCTGCCTAACTGCAGAAGGCGATGCAGCAATTCGCCAAGCAGTATCCATGATTGAAAAATGCCGCTTGCAGCAGGGCAATCACCTTATCAGACATTCGATCAGTGATCTGGAGTATCCTCATCCAGATGATCTGACCAGAATGGGAGAGAACGAAATTTTTGCCGAGGTCTATGCCCAGATTCTGCTGCTCAATCCCTCTTACGAAGAGGCTTATATGTCTGCAGTGGCAGGCAAACAGAATGAAAACCGCTTTTATAATTATAAGTCCATGCTGGAAGCTAACGTGCCGATCACCATAGGTACTGATTTGCCTTTATTTATCACCAGTGTCCCCGATTCGCTGTATGCAGCCTCTCACCGATTATTCCCGGATGGCTCGCCTGCTGGAGGCTGGTATCCTGACCAAGGAATGCCGCCATCCGAAGTTTTAAAGGCATGGACGATTAATGGAGCCAAACATTGTTATATGGAAGAGGTGACAGGTACGCTGGAGGCTGGAAAATATGCTGACATCGCCGTTTTTGACCGCGACCTCCTTAATGCATCCGCTGATGACATCAGGGATGCCCAAGTGATATTGACCATTATGGGAGGGAAGGTTACGTATAACCATTCTTGGAATGAGGGATAAACATGAACATCACGAATAAGAAATGGAAATTATCCTTGCCCCATAGCTATACCTTAATATTTTTGATTATTATTACAGTCGCCGCGTTGACATGGATTGTACCCAGCGGTCAATTTGAGCGTCATGAAGTGACAGTGAACGGTGTGACCAAAACGGCAATCGTTTCAGGAACCTATCACTCTGTACCCAAAACGGGAGAGAATGGTGATTTAAGACAGGGTATCCCCCAAATCCTTAGCGCCCCGATTGAGGGGATTATCAATGCCGCCGATGTCGTCTCTTTTGTTCTTATCGTAGGCGGCTCCTTCGGTATTATTCTGCAGACAGGGGCCATTGATCGTGCGCTGACAGCTCTTGCCAGGCGGCTAAAGAATAAGGGGATTTTGCTTATTCCCATTGCTATGGTGATCTTCAGTCTCGGAGGTTCTACTTTTGGGATGAGTGAAGAAATTATCCCACTTTATGCGATTTTCATTCCGTTAATGTTTGCCTTGGGTTTTGACTCTATGACCGCGATTCTTATTTTATTTCTGGGAACGCAAATTGGCTATGTTGGTTCGACGGTCAATCCATTTTCGGTGTTGATTGCCCAGGGGATCGCAGGAGTGGAGGGGAATCCTCAGCTCTGGCTGAGATTTATCGAATGGCTTGTATTTACGGCGATTTCTATTGCTTTTACGATGTGGTATGCGCACCGGGTTAAGCGAAATCCAGAGAAATCCATCGTGTTTCAGAGTGATATTATAAACCGCGAGCAGTTTATAAAGGAAAGCACAGATGAGGACGTCGTCTTCACATTTCGGGACAAATTAATTATAGGTGGATTTATTGTAACGCTTGGAGCAATTGTTTGGGGGATTTTGGTCAAAGGCTGGTATATGACGGAGATCGGCGCCCTTTTCTTTGCCCTTGGTATTTTTGTTGGGGTTGTCACCAAAATGAGTCAGAAGGAAATAGCTGAGAATTTTGTAAAAGGATGCGGTGAATTTATCTACGCCGCGGTGATCATAGGCCTCGCCCGCGGAATTCTGATTATCGCAGAACAGGGGATGATTATAGATACCGTATTGAATGCACTTGCAAGCGTCCTGGAAGGATTGCCAAGTTATTTATTCACGACTATTATGCTGCTTGCGCATAATATCATTACTTTCCTCGTTCCCTCTTCTTCAGGGGAAGCTGCACTAACCATGCCTGTACTTGCACCGCTTGGCGATCTTGTAGGCATCAATCGTGAAGCTGTAGTCACAGCGTACCAATTTGGTAACGGGTTAACCAATCTCATTTCACCAACAGGCGGAGTGTTGCTGGCAGGATTGGCCATTGCCCGGATCAGCTTTGGACAGTGGCTGAAGGTAATCTTCAAACTATTCCCGATCCTATGGCTGATTGCTGCTATTTTTGCTGCTATATCGGCTGCGGTGGGTATCTAATCAATCAAGTGAGGGCCCCTGTCTGTTAGAGACAAGGGTTTCTTTTTGTGTTGGTGAAACAAGTCCTCTCTTATGTAGGAAGGCTACTCATTTCTTTCCCCATAGGGTGTATAAGTTTACGTGGAAAATAAATAATATGGATAGCATTTTCCTAAGGAGGAAATAAACTTGATGCTTGCTGATAACAGATTACTCATTGCTGCTTTAGGCGGTGTTAATGAGATTGGTAAAAATATGTACCTTATCCAATATGATCAGGATATTGTCGTCATTGATTGTGGTTCCAAGTTTCCTAATGAAAATTTGCCTGGTATTGACCTCATTGTACCAGATGTCACCTATCTACAGGAGAATCAGGATAAAGTCAGAGCGCTCATTGTAACGCATGGCCATGAAGGATCACATCGGGGGCATTCCTTATTTACTGAAGCAGATTAATATCCCCGTATATGGCACAAAACTCACTATCGAATTGATTAAAATTAAGCTAAAGGAACATAACCTTTTACGTGATGCTGAGCTTCATCTTATAGATGCGGATTCAACCATTCAGGCGGGTTCGATTCAGGCATCCTTTTTCACCACTGTACACAGCATCCCTGATTGCTTGGGCGTCTTTTTCAAGACACCAGAAGGTAATGTGGTTCATACCGGGGATTTTAAATTCGACATGTCTCCTGTCAGCGGACCTTTCCCTGACCTTCATCGCATGGCTGAGATTGGAAAACAAGGAGTTAAAGTGCTTCTTTCCGAAAGTACAAATGCCGAAAGACCAGGCTTTACTCCTTCGGAGCGTTTGGTTGGCGGGCATATTTTGGACGCTTTTGCCAGAGCCAAACAGCAAGTTTTCATTTCTACATTTGCTTCCAATGTTAACCGTGTCCAACAGGTCATTGATGCGGCTGTGGAGACAGGCAGAAAACTTGTTTTACTGGGGCGCAGTATGATCAATGTGGTGTCCGTAGCTAAGGAACTAGGATTCTTGCATATGCCGGAGGACTTGTTGATTGAGGCTGGAGAAACGGAGCGGTATCCTGCAGAAGAAATTGCAGTATTATGTACAGGAAGTCAGGGGGAACCGATGGCTGCACTGTCCCGACTTGCCAATTCTCTGCATCCCAAAATCGAAATTTTGCCTGGTGATACTGTGATCATCGCTGCAGGAGCTATACCCGGGAATGAACGAAATCTTTCCCAAGTCATCGATAACCTGTACGTACTGGGCGCCAACGTGATTTATGGATCAGGCAGCGCCACGGGGATGCACGTATCCGGTCATGGCAGCCAAGAAGAGTTAAAATTAATGATGACCCTAATGAAACCCCAGTATTTGATTCCTATACATGGTGAATTCAGAATGCTGCATCAGCATCGTCAGCTAGCAGAGTCAGTAGGGATTCCGATGGAGAATGTATTTATCGTCCAAAACGGTGAGACGATTCAAATCGCAGAGGGAAGGGCATCCCTGGGTCCCAAAGTACCATCCGGCAATAGCCTGGTAGACGGGCTGGTAACTGGTGATGTAGGTAATATTGTACTGCGGGACCGTAAAAAACTTTCCTCAGACGGTATGCTGATTATTGTGATGACTCTGAGCAAAAACGAGAAGCAAATGCTCGCTGCGCCAGAGGTTATATCCAGAGGCTTTGTATATGTTAAGGATTCCGAAGAATTGATGAATCAGATTCGCGACACGATTATGACCACAGTGAACGAGTTAACAGAAATCGAAATGAGTCAGTGGGGCCTGATTAAGCAGATGTTAAAAGATAATGTGGGTCAGTTTATTTACAGTCAGACTAAAAGAAGACCTATGATTTTACCTATCATTATTGAGGTTTAGGAATAGCGGTAAACGTCAAAACAAGATAGAGCGTATTCTTTACGCGATTAATCAAAAAAAGACTTAAATCAGTGATACAACTGATTTAAGTCTTTTTAATTTCCTTTTCCTATCTCCCCTAAAAAACGAGGATGCAGTGGTGGTATGCAGCGCAGCGTCTTAAGTGTTTACGGCCGCTTGCGTCCCTGCTGTATGCCCTGTCGTAAACGCAGCTGTAATATTATAGCCTCCAGTGTAGCCGTGAATATCCAGAATCTCACCGCAGAAAAACAATCCAGGCATCAGCTTGGATTCCATTGTTTTCGGATTAATTTCCTTCAAGTTCACACCGCCCCCGGTAACAAATGCTTCTTTCAGAGAGAGCGTACCATTCACACGAATGGGAAACGCCTTGATTCGCTGGGCGAGTTCTTGCCATTGCTGCTTGGGAATATGATCATAGGTCAAATCTTCACGCAGTTCAGCTTGCTGAAGCAGTAACGGAATCATGCGTTCCGGTAAATAAGACTTAAGTACGTTTTTGATCGCCTTTTTTGCATCAACCGATGCCAGTTCCAGCGTCTCACGGTAGACTTCATCAGCATGTTTATGAGGCTGTAAATCGAGAGTTAATAACACCGTGTTTACCTTATCTTTTTTCAGTCCCTTGACGACAAACTGACTGCAACGCAAAGCAGTTGGGCCAGATAAACCAAAATGTGTGAAAATCATATCTCCTTCATGAACGACAACCTTCTTTTGTTTCGCATTCCATACGGTCAGGCTGATGTTTCGTAAGGAGAGTCCCTGAAGCTCTTTTGTCTGGATGAATGTCTCGCCTGACGTTAGCGGGACCTCTGTTGGATATAGTTCCGTAATGGTATGCCCTGCTTGCTCTGCCCATGCATAGCCGTCACCTTCCGAGCCTGTATGAGGGACGGACTTGCCACCGACAGCGACTATGACGTTACGGCTACGCAGCATTTCACCGGAACGCAGCCGCACGCCAGCCGTATGACCTGCTTTGTAAATCACTTCTTGAACAGGACAGCTTGTCCGAATTTCGACTCCTTGAGAGCGTACCTTATTAATCAAAGCGTCGACGACCGTTTTGGCTTTGTCCGTCACTGGGAACATGCGCCCGTTGTCTTCTTCCTTTAAGGCTATACCTAGTTGTTCAAAGAAGGCGATGATATCCCGATTGCCGAAAGCAGCCAGGGCACTGTGCAGAAAACGGCCATTGCCGGGAATGTGGCGAATGAGTTCATCCAGCTCTTTTGCATTCGTGACATTGCAGCGACCTCCACCGGAGATCCCCAGCTTTCGTCCGAGTTTATTTCCCTTTTCCACTAAAAGCACCTTGGCGCCCTCGCCACTAGCAGCCGCCGCGGCCATTAAGCCGGCTGAGCCGCCTCCGATCACAATTACGTCGTAAGTCATAAACCTCTTCCTTTTCGTCGACAAATTTTCAAAAAATTCAGAATCGCGTAACAAATTTTCCATCATATCGTAATCCCGTCTCTTTAGATAGACTCTGAGCACAGTAGCTGTGTATATCTTCTATTTTATAGGAGTAAGTAAAAAAAACGTAAAAACGATCCTCTTATATATATCCGGTATTTAGCAGAATTTGTCGTTCTACACCGGGATTTTAACACATATATTGTAATATATTGTAGCCTGTGCTTTAATTCAACTAACGGCGTCAAGGAAAGATGATGAGGGGGAGAAGTCCTTGTTAATTGCGTTAAAGGAAAGTGTGCTCCAAGTTCTCCTTGCCGTTATATCGGCGGGTTTTTTCTCTATATTAACGGATTATGGAGACAAGAAAAAGGTTTGGGCAGGCCATCTGCTTCCCGGACCTCATCAAGGAATACTTTATTTGTGTTGCTTGCCAGCCATATTGCTATGTTCGCTCTTTCAATACCAGCCTCCATATGGCCTACCTTCCAATCTCGGTATTATTCCCCTTACTGTGGGCGTCATGTACGGTACACGTCGCACTTCCTTTGTACTCGCTGCTTCTGCATTGACGGGTGTCCTAATTATAGCGCAGTCGATAGAAATGTCCCCAATGTATGTGGGCACTGCTTTTATCCTTTTTCCTTTTATGCTACTGCATGTCAAGTTTTTTCAAAGAGGAACATTGTTGGACAAAAAGCTCGTAATTTTCACATATGTTGTGGCTGATATGCTGCTTAAGGCTTTATTACCGCTATTGTGGGGCAAACAGAACATTTCAGTATACATTCCTGATCTGCTTACAACGTTTTGGAATGTTGCTGTAGGTGTGTTGGCAAGTTTTGCGGTCGTAAGTCTGATGCATAATTCCTTTGAGAAACTGACGCTGCGGCGAGATGTAACTGAGTTTACGAGCAAATATTTAATCGAAGTGGATAAGCTGCGTCAAGTCATGGATTTGATGCCGTTATCTCTTGTTACTTTGGACAGCGAAGAACGAGTTATACATATGAACAAAACGATGCTGGAGCTCTACCGGGACTTCGATCCCTATATTACGCTGCCTGAGGTCGTAGGCCGTCCCTTAAACTCGTTGTACGGTTTTAGCGCTTCGCCTGTAGTTAACGAACGAGTTGCGAAAGCATTGGAAGGAGAAGCAGGCGCTGATTTTATAAATGTATCTCCCAAAGTATTCTTTTCAAGTTTCCTCCCTTTTCGGGATAAACATATGAATCAAACCACAGGAGTCATTATCGCCTTGCAGGACATTACAGAGCTGGAGACGCTCCGCAGTGAGCTGGGCAATTTTGAGAGGCTCAGTCTGGTCGGGCAGATGGCCGCGGGCATTACTCATGAAATACGTAATCCGATGGCGGTTGTGCGCGGGTTTTTACAGCTTATGCGCGAGAAAAGCCCTGATTCTCTAGGCCACTACTACCGCATCGTAATGGAGGAGCTGGATCGGGCGAACGGGATTATTAATGATTTTCTTTCCCTGGCCCAGAATCGGATTGTCGAGAAGGAGCAGTGTCATCTGCATGATATCATTCGTGAACTAACACCTCTATTGTGGGCAGATGCCAACCTGAGGGGACAGACGATTGAGTTAAAGCTGGAGGATCATGTAACGATGCTGCATCTGAATCCTAAGGAGATCAAGCAATTGCTGCTTAATTTATCGCGTAATGCGATGGAAGCTATGGGGGAAAAGGGCGTGCTGACCATTTCTACTCATGAGGAAGGGGATTTTGTCGAACTGGAAGTGAGGGATACCGGTCCGGGAATTCCGCCAAAACAGCTTGAAAAGCTGTTCCAGCCTTTTTACACAACCAAAACGAAAGGTACAGGTTTGGGTCTGGCCTTATGCCAAAGTATAGTGGAGCGTCATCACGGTACGATTGCCGTAGATTCGGTGGAGGGAATGGGCACACAGTTTAAAGTCCGTCTGCGCAGAACCA
Organism: Paenibacillus sp. EKM211P; assembly: GCF_011066175.1. Classification (NCBI taxonomy): domain Bacteria; kingdom Bacillati; phylum Bacillota; class Bacilli; order Caryophanales; family Paenibacillaceae; genus Paenibacillus; species Paenibacillus sp. EKM211P. Next base: position 66,166 of record NZ_JAAMNS010000013.1, on the reverse strand, counting down.
TTCCGACTTATCGGGAGCATTCTGAGCCTCCTGTCATAAATTCGATACAGAAATAATTGTGCAAAGATGTAACCGGATTTTTTGCAAATTACGTGAAAAAGATTGTATAATGGGCTTTAGATGTCCATGCCTTTACTACGGCACAGGATGAAATTAGAAACGTAGTATACATGATTTAATGAAAAGGAGTGAAAGAATATGTCTATGTCTTTCGATCAATATATGAGAGATTCAGTTCAGCCTATGCGCGATGAACTGACGAATCTTGGGATTCAGGAATTGCGTACTTCTGAAGATGTGGAGGCCAAGCTGCCTGATGCTAAAGGTACAGTGCTGGTGGTTGTTAACTCGGTATGCGGTTGTGCCGCAGGCCAATGCCGCCCGGGTATAGCTGAAGCGCTGAAGCATGATATTACGCCGGATCATCTGTATACGGTTTTTGCGGGACAGGATAAGGAAGCAACGGCGAAGGCTCGCGAATTTTTCGCACCGTATCCGCCATCTTCCCCTTCGATCGCGCTGCTGAAAGACGGCGAACTGGTTCACTTCATCGAGCGTCATCAGATCGAAGATCGTTCGGCAGATCAGATTGCTGCTGATTTGACCGGTGCATTTGACCGTTTTTGCCGGTAAGACTGCTCAAGCTATGCCCCCGCATTTTTCGCCTGCGAAACTTGCCGGGGCTTTTGCGTGTTGGCTTGTGAAGGAAATTCCTAAAAAAGAGGTGCTTATCTGATGAGTTTGCAGGAACAGATTATTGCTGAATTGGGAGTACAGCCTACGATCAACGTAGAGGCGGAGGTCCGCAAGCGTGTGGATTTCCTCAAGTCGTACGTAACAAAAACAGGAAGCAAAGGGCTGTTGATCGCCATTAGTGGCGGAATTGACAGTGCCGTAGCTGCCGCCTTGTGCAAGCAGGCTACAGATGAGTTGACGCAGGAGCAAGGGCAAGAATACAAAACGCTAGGTGTATTCCAGCCATATGGTCAACAGGAAGATATCGATCATAGCTACGCAGTGGCTAAAGCGTTCAATTTGAAATATGCTGGGGAAACGAACATTAAGGAAGCCGTGGATGAGGTTGCCGTGGAAGTGGAGCATGCATTAAAGGATATGGGTCTGGAACGTTCCATCACTCCGCAAGTGAGAGGGAATGTAAAGGCAAGAACACGTATGGTGGTTCAGTACGCACTCGCGAATGAACTGAACCTGCTCGTCGTGGGTACAGATCATGCTTCAGAAGCCATTACAGGCTTTTATACCAAATGGGGTGATGGTGCGGTCGATATTACACCGCTCAGTACGCTCAACAAACGTCAGGTACGTTTGTTAGCCAGCTATCTTGGAGTTCCGCAGGCTATTTTGGACAAAGCGCCTACAGCAGGATTGTGGGAAGGCCAGACGGATGAAAAGGAACTGGGGATCTCCTACGAAGCAAACAGCGACTATCTGGAAGGCAAGGAAATTGACCCCGCAGCCCGCGAAAAGCTGGAAAGCTTTTTTACACGTACAGCACATAAGCGGACAAGCATTCCAGGAGTGTAAGCATGAATCATTTTGGAATTGTAAAATGCTGAACTAAATACAAACGGCGATCCGCCCGGCGGATCGCCGTTTGTATTGAAGGGGCTATTGCCTAATTGGTGATCCAGTCAATGAAGCGGCGGGTTTCGGTAATCGCCTGATCCAGTTGAAGACTGCCTCCCTGGAATGGGTGAACCGTGTTAAAAGTATGATTGCCGCCTTGAATTTGTACCCACTCGATATCGGGACGAACGGAGGTGAGTTGGGCAGAGCCTTCCCGTAGACGTTTGGAGTCTTCGGTTCCCTGGATAAGCACAACTGGGAGCTGGCTGTTGGCAAGTCTGTCTACAATGGCAAAACGCTCGCGATTGTGCTCCAGGTCGTCCAGAATGACAGCATCCAGCGGAAGCTGTTGCCCGGTTCTGGCGTTTTGCACATAGCTGCGTCCCTTGGCACGCATTTCTTCTTTTTGCGGTAAAGTAAACAGATCAAGATCTGTTACGCCATTCCATGAAATGACGCCAGCAATCTCGCCGGGATGATCTAGAGCATATACAAAGCAGCTTCCCGCACCTCGGCTATGTCCTAACAGAAACAACGGCAATTCTCTGAATTCATGGCGTGCTCTCAGATTGGACAGCAATAGTACCAGATCTTCTTGTTCGCGGCTATAGGTGTTGCGTGCGAACTTTTCCAGCTCGGTAAAATTCTCCAGATCCTCACCTATGCCATTATGTGAAAAGTTGAAGGTTACCACATGGTTATCCATACTCAATGCTTCTGCTATAAAGGGGAACATACCCCAATCCTTAAATCCTTTGTAGCCATGAGCGATGATGAGCAGGCTTTTGGCCGTATTTTTAGCGGGAAACCAGGAGGCACGGATCACCGCATCTGTTCCTGCATCGGTACCTGCTTCAACCACAATTGTTTCTGACATCCTATCCTTCCTTTCTACGGGAGTTTTTAAACCGGCATATCCGCGAATTTCAAGCATTCACTGATTGCCTCTCTCATTTTAACATATTTTGGTGGCGCTTTTACGCCTTTGCGACTCGCCAGGGTGTGGACGCACTGTTACAATAGATCCAGTAAAGTAAAAAAAGGGCGGGGAATACCCAAATGATCTACGGAATTGGACATGATGTGCTGGAAATAAGCCGTATGGCTCATATTTTGGCAGGTAAATATGCAGATGCATTTTTGAATCGGGTATTGACCCCGGCAGAACGCGAGCTTGCAGTGGAACGCAAGGGGAGGCTAGCGGAGTTCGTAGCAGGGCGCTTTGCCGCCAAGGAAGCGGTAACGAAAGCCTTCGGCTGTGGAATTGGACAAATCATCGGGTTCAGTGATATGGATATTTTACCTGAACCTGGGGGGAAGCCCGTAGTTTATTTGTCTTCGTCTGCGTGGGATCGACTGAGATTGCCGAATACGGGTGACTCGAATTACAGCATTCACTTGAGTATTACACATCAGCCTAACATTGCCTCTGCTTTTGTGATTGTCGAATATAAGGAGACGTGATGGGATGACTACAAATACATTGGAACAAAAGCGTTATTTTAGCTTTGAACTGTTGAATTGGTATACACGTAACAAACGCGACTTGCCGTGGCGCCGCCATCGCAATCCTTTTTATATCTGGATTTCGGAAATTATGCTTCAACAGACACGTGTCGATACGGTCATTCCGTATTTTAATCGCTTTATTTCACGTTTTCCGACGATTGAAGCGCTGGCGGAAGCGCCCGAGGAGGAGGTGCTCAAGCTATGGGAAGGGCTGGGGTATTATTCACGGGCCCGGAATTTGCAAACGGCAGCGAAACAGGTAGTTGAGCTTCACGGTGGGCAGGTGCCGGATGATACGCAGGCTGTTGCGGCACTGAAAGGTGTAGGTCCATATACGACGGGGGCCATTATGAGCATTGCCTTTAATCGACCAGAGCCTGCTGTAGACGGGAATGTGATGCGTGTGCTGTCACGTTATTTCCTCATTGAAGAGGATATTATGAAGGGTAGCACGCGGTCGCATATGGAAAGTCTGGTCAGGGAGCTGATTCCCGAAGGGAGAGCCTCTGATTTTAATCAGGCGCTGATGGAGCTGGGAGCGCTAGTCTGCACGCCAAAGTCGCCCCATTGCCTGACCTGTCCGGTCATGGAGCATTGCTCGGGCAGGCTGGCAGGCCGCGAGGAGACGCTGCCAGTCAAAACAAAAGCGAAGCCGCCGCGCCTGGAGCCGCGTTCCGTCGCCCTCATCGAGGGCAGCGGCGCGAACGCAGGTCGCCTGCTTGTACGGCAACGCCCGGCCAAGGGCCTGTTGGCCCGCATGTGGGAGCTGCCGCATGAGCTTGCCGGGCCGGAGGGCTACAACGGCCCGGTGCCGGATGAGCCAGCTATGGATCATCTGGCGGCTCATTTGTTGGCAGAGGGTGTGCATGCGCGCCCGGTGCGGTTTGTACGTGAGGCGGAGCACACGTTCAGCCACATTCACTGGAACCTGCGTGTGTTCCAGTGTGAAGAGGTCGCCGCCCCTGCCGGGAAGGCGGGCGAACAGCCGCTGGCTGCCGAGCAGCGGGCCAGCTACAGCACCGCGGCGAAGCCAGGTGCGTTGATTGCACTGGCTGAGCAGGCAGAGCACGCAGAGCACGCAGAGCACGCGCACAATGCGCTGCCGGCGGGGTACCGTTGGATCAGCGAGGCAGATATGTCCACCTTGGCGTTTCCCAAGGTGTTCCTTGATCTGATCACCGAGTATTATACGAAGCAAAAAGAGAACTGATGTTAATAAAATAGCGGCAGTATGGACTTGAGGTTACTCCATGCTGCTGCTATTTTTTTGTTTCTGGAATGAAAATGCCTAAATTAGTTACGAACAAAGCGTGTTATTTTTGGTGATGTTTTCGGTATTCGGATGGAGTTAATTTGTTGACCGTTTTGAACATCTTGGAGAATAGGAGTACATCTTTATACCCTACTGATCGAGCAATATCTCCGATTTTCAGGGAAGTATTTTTTAATAGGGAGCAAGATTTTTCAATCCTCAAGTGCAATAAAAATTCCTGCGGTGACTTATTGAGTTGCTGTTTAAATAAACGGTGCAAATATGAACGGTCAATTGAAATGTACTTGGCAATGTCACTTACGGTAATGAAATGTGAATAGTTTTGCTGAATAAAGAGAAGCGCTTCTTTAATATACCGCTGCTGTCTTACCTCATTGTTGACTTCCTGATTAGGATAAAGTTCAAACATCAGATATAGAAATTCATACAACTTGGATGCAAGCAGCAGGTCTTTGTTGGATTTCAGCGTAGAAGAAACGACGATGCTCTCCATACAGCGGGCAAGGCTGCCCTCGGCTTCGAACTGGAAAATGGGATTATCCCTATTGATACAGGTTCGGCTTAGATATTCTTTGGCTTGCACCCCATTAAAACCGATCCAGGCATATTCCCACGGGTCGACTTCATCCGCTTCGTAGTAAATTAAAACCTTCGGCTCAATAAAGAAAGCATCGTTTTTCTCCAAATGATAGATTTTATCATTGACTTTAAAGATCCCTTTTCCTTTTAAAATAAAATGCACCATATACCCGCTTCGAATGGCTGGACCATAAGAGTGTTTGCTGGTACAGCTTTCTTTGCCACAGGTGTATAAATTAAGATCCAGGTTGTTATAGGAATGATTGGAAAAATGCGAACTCATTTGGTTTCACCTCTTAATTCATCTCTGCATATTATCACACCGTTTCATATAGAGTCTACATTATTCCATATAATTATTAAAACTATTCAATTATTATTAGGGTGTAAGAAACAAGGAAACAACATAATTTATATTTTTTGAAAATATTACTATTGGCGCTACAAGGGGGTTACTATGGCTATATACATTGATAAAGAGAAGCTTTTATTCCATTTACAAGGCAGCAATACGAGTTATGTCATGCAGGTTATACGTGATGGTTATTTAGCTCATCTGTATTGGGGGAAGAGAATTCAGACCTATCGGGGGAGCAACAAAATCATCTTCATGGATAGAGGATTTTCACCTAATCCCGATGGGGCGGATCGAGCCTTTTCACTGGATACCATCCCACAGGAATACCCGTCATTTGGAAATAGTGACTTCAGGATTCCTGCGTATCAGCTTCAATTGGAGAATGGTTCTACAGTGACAGATTTTCGGTATAAAGAACATCGGGTTTACCAAGGCAAACCAAAATTGAAAGGGCTTCCTTCTACGTATGCGGAGGATGATGGCGAAGTAGAAACACTGGAAATCATCCTTGAAGACCCATTAATTGATGTAAGGGTTGTACTATCCTATAGCCTATATCAAAAAGGGGATGTCATTACCCGTTCAGTCCGTTTCGATAATGAAGGTCAGCAGCAGCTAAAGTTGCTTAGAGCATTAAGTGCTAGTGTGGATTTTCGTGATGATGAGTACGAACTCATTACCTTGTACGGTGCGCATAATAATGAAAAAAATATAGCAAGACGAAAAATTTTACCCGGGATTCAAATGGTAGACAGCTGCCGCGGAGCCAGCAGCCCTCAACAAGCACCCTTTATGGCACTTGTAAGGGAAGGGACAGATGAAGAACAGGGCGAAGTGTACGCCTTTAATCTGGTGTACAGCGGGAACTTTACGGCCCAGACTCAGGTTGATTCCTATCGGAACACTAGAGTTACGATGGGGATTAATCCTTTTGATTTTACATGGTTGCTTGAACCAGAGGAATCCTTCCAAACGCCAGAAGTCGTCATGGTATACACCGAAAATGGCTTGGGTGGTATGTCGAGAATTTATCATGATTTATACAGGAACAGATTATGTCGTGGACCATTTCGTGACAAGGAGCGGCCGATCCTGATTAATAACTGGGAAGCCACCTATTTTGACTTTGATGCCGACAAGATTGAGCAGTTGGCGAAGGAAGCTCAAAGTGTAGGAGTGGAGCTGTTTGTATTGGATGATGGATGGTTTGGAAAGCGTGATGATGACAATACTTCATTAGGCGATTGGGTGGTGGATCGTCGCAAACTTCCAGATGGCTTGCCGGATCTTGCCAACCGCATTCGAAATCTGGGTATGGAGTTTGGCTTGTGGTTTGAACCTGAAATGGTATCCATAGACAGCGATTTATACAGAAAGCATCCCGATTGGTGTATCCATGTCCCTGATCGTCCGTATACGTTGGGCAGAAATCAGCTTATGTTGGATCTATCGAGGAAGGAAGTGTGTGAGTACATCGTTAAGTCGGTTTCCGACATTTTATCGGATGTTCCAATTACTTATGTGAAATGGGACATGAATCGTCACATGACAGATGTGGGTTCGGCCGCTTTACCACCTGAAAGACAAAGGGAGACGGCGCATCGTTATATTCTGGGGCTCTACAGTGTTATGGAAGAGCTTACATCGAGGTTTCCTCATGTCTTATTCGAGAGCTGCTCTAGTGGAGGAGGCCGTTTTGATGCCGGTATGCTCTATTACATGCCTCAGACCTGGACAAGTGATAATACGGATGCCATTTGCCGACTGAAAATTCAATGGGGAACAAGTCTTGTCTACCCTCCGATTACGATGGGCGCACACGTCTCCACGGTACCTAACCATCAAGTGGGCAGAATAACTCCATTGGAGACCAGAGGTTATGTCGCCATGGCCGGGAATTTAGGATATGAGCTGGATCTGACGGCATTAACCGTTGAAGAAAAAGAAGTGGTAAAACAACAGATAGCTCTGTATAAAGAAATGAGATCGATCATTCAGTTTGGAAAGTTTTACAGAATTATTAATCCATTTGATGAAAATGAAGCCGCATGGAGCTTTGTGTCAGAGGATCAAACGGAAATGGCGGCCAGCTATTTCAAGGTTTTATCCCAACCGGCTGCTGCGATTAAAACGTTAAAATTCAAAGGTCTGAATCCAGACTACGTTTACAGAAATATAGAAACGGGTGAGCTGTTCGGTGGTGATGAATTAATGCATGTTGGCATAACGCTTGCCAGGGTGAAGCAGGACTTTTTAGGCATGTTCTGGAGATTTGTTAAAGAGGACATCTGATTCAGCTAGAGGAGGTTTTACTAGATGGAAGCAAAAGAAAAGCATTATAAGCAAATATCTCAAGAAATTTTAAAATATATCGGTGGTGAAGAGAACATTATCGGTGTGGCCCATTGTGCCACAAGACTAAGAATTGTCCTTGAGGACAATGAAAAAGCGGAATTAAAGAAGATTGAAGATATTGATCTGGTTAAAGGTGTTTTCATAGCAGGGGATCAACTGCAGATCATTTTTGGAGCAGGGTTGGTCAATAATATCTATGCTGTGTTCTCCAAACTGACTGGAACGGAAGATATGTCATTAAGTGATGTCAAATCGAAGTCCGCACAAAAGCAAAATCCTTTTCAGAAAGCGATTAAATCGCTGTCAGATGTCTTCATTGAGATCATGCCTGGAATTCTTGCCGCCGCATTGTTAATGGGGATAACCGGTCTTCTAGGACAAAAGGGGCTATTCGGCCCTAAATCGATTGTGGAGATGTATCCAATTTTCCAAGGGATCAATCGCTTTGTTCAGATCGTTTCCACAGGGATTTTCACCATCCTCCCGCTGCTTGTTGTGTATTCTGCAACCAAGAGATACGGTGGTCGTCCAATTCTAGGGCTTGTGCTAGGTGCGATTATGCTTCATCCGGCCTTGGCGGATGCTTTTGAGGTAGCTAAAGGAAGCCAAAATCCGGAATCGATCAGTCTTTTCGGGCTTCCCGTACAGTTGGTTGGCTTTCAGGGCGGTATTATTATTGCTCTAATGATGGGATATGTGGTAGCCAAGTTGGATCAGTTTTTTAACAAAAAGGTTCCAGACATGATTAAACTATTTTTGGCCCCTTTGCTGACGGTCTTTGTTTCTTCCCTGCTTCTGTTTACCATTATCGGTCCTCTTGGGAGAGAGTTGGCCAGTCTGGTGACTGTTTCGTTGCTCTGGATGACGCAAAACCTAGGGATATTCGGCTTTATGTTTTTTGCAGGTATTCAGCAGATCATCGTTATTACGGGTTTGCACCATGTTATGGGCGCGGTAGAAGCGCAGCTGTTAACTGACACAGGCAGAAATTTTATTAATCCGTTGGCATCGGTAGCTTTGATGGCTCAAGGGGGCGCCGTTTTGGGGTATGTTCTTTTGAATCGCAAAGACACCAAGGTCAAAGAACTGGGTTACTCTGCATTCGGGTCTGTACTTTTTGGAATCTCGGAACCAGCCATCTTCGGGGTCACTTTAAAGTATAAATTCCCTTTAATTGCTGGTTGCCTTGGAGGAATGGTTGCAGGGGCATATGTATATTTAAGCAAGCTGACAGCCATAGGATTCGGAACCACGGCTCTTCCTGGCTTTGCAATTGCAGCATCAGATAACCACGGTCATATCAATTATCTTGTTGCTCATCTGATTGCCCTGTTATGCGGAGCATTATTTACATTGGCTTACGGTATGATCAAGAGCAAGAGGTCAAAAGTAATATCTTAAGGAATGAATCGAAGTTTATGAATAAAAAGGAGTAGAAAGAGCTTGCAGGCTCTTTTCTACTCCTTTTTATTTGGGGGTATCGTACTTATAGGGAGGGATCGCTCTCAATCAGCCCTTTGCCGATTACATTGGCTGATACCGGAGGCTTGCCGAGCTCGCGCGACCATACGGATAACTGCCCGATATGATGAATCTGATGGGCAATGACATGGCGCATTACCTCGCCCCAGGCATCAATCGCAATTCTGCCGTCCGGGCGGTGATCTTCAAACCTTTTTCGTTCCAGACCTTCATGCCAGGCGAGGACGAACGGCTCCACATCAAGTCGAAACTTCGAGTCCAGCTCGCGGACTTTATCCAGCGTATTATGCTGAGAGAAGTCCTCCTGGAAATCAGGTTTGCCTTGAATGATTTGAACCCAGCTCCATTCTACATCAACGATATGAAAGAGCGTTTTTAGAATGCCGCCAGCCCCGCCGATGCGTTCTTTCAGCAGTTCCTCCTGCGGCACCTCTTCACACCAGCGGTACCATTGTTCTCGAACCATCCAGTTATAACGAAAAAAAGTCTGCATCCATTACCCTCCTGGGACTGTAATAAAGAATGATTTCCACCAGTTTACCACAGAATGCCAAAAGGGCTGTCTCATTCGTAGAAAATCTACTTTAGAGACAGCCCTTCATGATTTAGGATAAGAATGTTGTTACTGGCTTATTTCTTTGCAGCCGCATAACGTTTGTTAACTTCATCCCAGTTGATTACATTGTAGAAAGCTGCAATGTAGTCTGGGCGTTTGTTTTGATATTTCAGGTAGTAAGCATGCTCCCAAACGTCCAGTCCAAGCACTGGAGTCAGACCTTCGAACAGCGGGCTATCTTGGTTCGGAGTGCTAGTGATCGCCAATTTGCCGTCTTTGCCGACAACCAGCCAAGCCCAGCCGCTACCAAAACGAGTTGTAGCTGCTTTAGTGAAGTCTTCTTTAAATTTGTCATAGCCGCCCAGTTCGTTGTTGATGGCTTCAGCAATTGCACCTGTTGGCTGTCCACCGCCGTTAGGAGCGATAACTTCCCAGAACAGGCTGTGGTTGTGGTGTCCACCACCGTTATTGCGAACCGCAGTGCGGATGCTTTCAGGAACGCTGTCCAGATTGGAGATCAGATCCTCCAGGCTTTTGCTTTGCAGTTCAGGAGCGCTCTCCAGAGCTGCATTTAAGTTCGTAACATATGTGTTATGGTGACGATCATGGTGAATTTCCATTGTCAGTGCATCAAAGTGTGGTTCCAGTGCGTCTTTTGCATAAGGAAGTTCTGGTAATTGAAATGCCATAATAAAATCCCTCCTGGTTATATGGTTGGGTAAGTGTTCCTATGTAATAATACCCTCGATAGTTATATTAAACCGCATTCGGCCTATTTTTTCAACATTTTTGTTTGTAAAATACCAAACTGAGCAATAGGGCCTGGTAGCTAGCATGTCCAAAAACCCGATTGGAATACGTAATACATAGGTAATAAGAGGTAAATTTGCCCCTCAAAAATGTAAACGCTTTATATACAGCGCTTACATGAGAAAAAAGGATGTATTCCGTCAAAAAGTATGGTTTAATGGTCAAGGAAGCAGAATTTTGGGCTTTTTTGTCGTCTGCTATAAGCTGTCATGTCTATGACATGACGAACTTGAGGGCACACACCCTTTTCCTGTTCTTCATTTCATATATAGCAGATCGTATGCATTTTTATCATAATGCCTTGTGATTAACACCATGATAAGCGCTTTATGGATTTATGTAAAAATGACGGTGCTGTCTCAATTTTTTTATTATGCTTACGAAAAGGGAGATATTACTTATGCACGTTCGTTCCTTTCAATTAAGTGATGTGAATTCAGTAACGGAACTCATGCAAATTGCCTTGTCAGAGGAGTGCTACAAAGAGACGGTGGGTGCTTTTGCCCGTCAGCTTTCGTGGGATTCCGGTTTGATCGTCGTTGCCGAAGAAGAGGGAGAAATTGTTGGTGCCCTGATTGGCACGATTGATCAGAATCATGGTTGTTATTATCGTATTGCTATTCACCCGGATCATCGTCGGATGGGAATCGGGAAATCGCTTGTGGAGTCCATGGAGCAGCGTTTTCAGCAACGTAAGGTTAGCCGTATTTGGGTAGCAGGGGACAAGCATAACAGTGCGGCCATGCCGTTGTACGAAGCTATGGGCTACGGAGCAAGCCAGATTTTACAGGCGTTTCAGAAGCTGAGTATTTTGGCACCTCATTAATCGGTATTCGATATACAGAAACGAAGTATAATATTTACATTTAGAGCATATCTGAGTAACCGTTGCAATCGGGTACGGGATATGCTTTTCTATTTATAACAGGGTTGAGGAGGTTAATTATGGACGCTTTGGCTCCTTCGTCAGACCCGCTTCCTTCACCGGAAACGTCCAAACAGGCAGGTCGCTCTGGTTACATACGCGATTGGTTAGTCACTCTGCTGATCGCGATGGTTGTCTTGCTGCTTCTGAACCTGTTTGTATTTAACTTGTCTACGGTCAGAGGACATTCGATGCAGCCGACGCTAATGGAAAGCCAGCATTTGTTCGTTAACAAGCTGGTTTATAATTTTCATGATCCGGGAAGAGGGGACATTGTGATTTTAAAAGATCCCGATTCCAAACTGTCCAGCCCAAGATTTTTAGTGAAAAGAGTCATAGGTATTCCCGGAGATGTCATTCGGATTGAGCATAATCATTTATATGTAAACGGTGAGCTGCTAAATGAACCGTACACCAACTCGGACGTGGAGGATGGTGATTACGGTCCTTTTACGGTGGAGCCAGAACACTTCTTTGTCATGGGAGATAATCGCCATACGGCTGCAAGCAAGGATAGCCGGTACTTTGGCAGCGTTAAGTCTGAAGATTTACTGGGACGTGCAGAGTTTATATTTTGGCCGATCTCGGAGTGGAAGTGGCTATAGAGCAGTTATGAGTCTGAAAGCAATGCGGAATACGTGCGACCCGATCAGAGCTACAACGGATCAGCGATTCCCAATCAGGAAAGGAAGAGGACGATGAAAGAAGTGATGGTTTATACCGACGGTGCTTGTTCGGGGAACCCGGGCCCAGGGGGCTGGGGGATTGTTTTGCTGTATGGAGAGCATCGTAAGGAGCTGTCGGGTGCCGAAAAGATGACGACAAACAACCGCATGGAGATCAAGTCGGTGATTGAAGCGCTGAAGCTGCTCAAGGAGCCGTGCCGTGTAAAAGTACACAGTGACTCTGCCTATGTCGTCAATTGCTTCAAACAAGGCTGGATTAAGAATTGGCTCCGTAATGGCTGGCGCAACAGTAAAAATCAGCCGGTGGAGAACAAGGAACTTTGGGAAGAACTATGGGCACTAATGGGTAAGCATGAGGTTGAATATGTGAAGGTGAAGGGCCACAGTGACAACGAACTGAATAATCGCTGTGATTTTCTGGCGACGAGTGCTGTTAAAAATTTACGGTAGCATCTGCTGCTATTTTCTGTTGAAATTTGAGATAGGAGAATGATACATCATTCTCCTATTGTCACGAAGAATTGTGAAAGAGAGGTGAGTATCGGATGCAACGCGAACTAACTCGGACGGCGACCGGAACGGCTTCGACTTGGGCTTCGCTCAAGCAGGAAATTATTGAGGCAGCTCCAGGGCTGGGGATTGATTCCATCGGGTTCGCATCCGCCGATCCCTTTCTGTCTCTGAAAGCTATATTGGAAGAGCACCGTGCTAAAGGCTATGAATCCGGCTTTGAGGAGCCCGATATTGATAAGCGTATCTATCCAGAGCTGTATGGCTCGCAGCCCGCATCCCTGATTGCCATTGCGGTGGCGTATCCTTCGAAAATGAAGGACCCGCCGAAGTCGGACAAGGGCAAATACCGTGGTATTATGGCGCGTTCAGCCTGGGGCAAAGATTATCATCTGGTACTGCGGGAAGCGATGGAAAAGCTGGAGGCTTTTATAAGTGAGCGGGTACCTGATGCACTGTTGAAAAACATGGTGGATACCGGAGAATTGTCGGACCGAGCCGTTGCGGAACGCGCAGGGATTGGCTTTAGCGGCAAAAATACGATGATGATATCACCGACACTGGGGTCATGGATTTATCTCGGGGAGCTGTTGACGAACATTCCCTTCCAGCCCGATGAACCGGTTACGGATGGTTGCGGAGAGTGCACCAAATGTTTGGATGCATGTCCTACCGGTGCGCTTGTAGGTCCGGGACAGCTGAATGCCCAGCGGTGTGTGTCCTTTTTGACGCAAACCAAGGGCTTTTTGGACGAGGAGTTTATGCTGAAAATAGGGAATCGGCTGTATGGATGTGATACGTGCCAAATCGTATGTCCCAAAAATCGAGGCCTTAACTGGGATCATCATCCCGAGCTTACACCCGATCCTGAAATTGTGAAGCCGTTGCTGTTACCGTTACTGGATTTGAGCAATCGTGAATTCAAAGACCGGTTTGGTCAAAGTGCGGCGGCTTGGCGGGGGAAGAAGCCGATTCAACGCAATGCAGTCATTGGTCTTGGCAATTTCAAAGATGTTAGCGCGGTGCCCAAATTGACGGAGGTTTTATTGGATGATCCGCGTCCCGAGCTGCGAGGCACGGCGGCGTGGGCTTTGAGTCGAATAGGAGGGGAAAACGCTATGACAGCGATCAAGCAAGCATCAGAGAAGGAACAACATGAGCAAGTACGCGAAATGATCGCGCAGGCGCATTCCAAGCTAGCGGAACAAGAGCAGCCAGAGCAGCAAACTTCTGCTGAATTAAAGACGGAGGATTCACAGGGTCCAACTAAGATTTATTATGACGAAATGGAGACGCCTGTGGGCACTCTGACGCTGTGTGCTACGGATCGAGGGCTATGCCGAATTGACTATGGCTCTTTTTATGCGAAGGAAGCACTGCTTCAGCAATGGGCCCGGACATGGGTCGGGGAATATGTCTATGTACAGGAGCCGGAAAAGCTGCGCGAAGCTGCAGAACAACTGCGTGAATATTTTGCGGGAGAACGACGGGAATTCAGTATAGCCTATGATTTGAGAGGCACTCCTTTTCAAGAGCAGGTATGGCGCGCACTGCAAAATATTCCGTACGGACAAAGTGTGTCCTATCAAGATATTGCAGAATCGATTGGACGAGCCAAGGCGATACGTGCTGTCGGCGAAGCCAATAACAAAAATCCATTGCCTATCCTGTTTCCATGCCACCGTGTATCGGGTGCAAACGGTAGTTTGGTTGGCTATGCCGGAGGCTTGCCAGTCAAAATGAAGCTGCTGGATTTGGAGAAGGAATAAGGACATATGTTTGCAAAAAGTAATTTGCTAGCTGTCCCATGTTTTGCTATGATAGGTTCGTGTAATTCAAGATGTCTCATATAAATATACAGAGGTGACGACTTCGTGGTGTGGAATATTGTCATTCCGATTATTACCCTGATTGTTGGCTTGGTCGGGGGATTTTTCATCGGTGCTTATTATCTTCGCAAACAGCTTGAAAAGATGCAGAACGACCCTGAAACGCTGCAAAAAATGGCCAAACAGATGGGCTACAACCTGAATGGGAAACAAATGCAAAAAGCCCAGCAGATGATGAAGAACCAACAGTTCTCCAAAAATCAGCCTGGTGCGCGTAAAAATCAGGGCCGTCGGAAATAATGAGCAACGTGAGCACGGATGCCGCATGAGGTTGCTGCATAGAGGAGGATTACTGTGGCTGGCGTAAAAGATTATATTAACCGCAAAGCTGCGGATAACCGGGATAAAATCGAGTACCATGTGGAGCAGATTTTAAAACTGATCGGTGAGGACCCCAAGCGTGAAGGTTTGTTGGAAACACCGGCACGCGTTGCGCGCATGTATGAGGAAATATTTGCGGGTTATGAGGTTGATCCACGAGATGCGCTGGGTGTGACATTTGACGAGAATCACGAGGAGCTTGTAATCGTGAAGGATATTGTCTACTACAGTCAGTGTGAACACCATATGGCTCCTTTCTTCGGAAAAGTGCATATCGGCTATGTACCCAGCGGTAAAATTGTAGGACTAAGCAAGCTAGCCCGTTTGGTGGAGGCGGTGACCCGCCGATTGCAGGTACAAGAGCGTATTACATCGCAGATCGCTGATATTTTAAATGAAGCGGTTTCCGCTCACGGAGTTATGGTGGTCGTGGAAGGCGAACACTTGTGCATGTGTGCCAGAGGTGTCAAAAAGCCTGGCAGCAAAACGGTAACGTCTGCCGTACGCGGTACGTTCCGTGATAATGCAGCACAACGCGCAGAGTTCTTGTCCCTGATCAAGGAATAATTGAACAGAATGCAATGGTTAGTGATAAAAAAAGGGTGGTTTACGCATAGGCGTAGCCGCCTTTTTTTGTTAACATCGGTAATAGTGACAATGGGATAGCTACTGTGAAGAAGATGAAATAAAAAAATAGCAGCATGCTGCCTTGAAAATTACGATTAGCCTATGGATAACAGTTATTTTTAAGATAGGGGATAACGTATGGACCATATACATAGCTCAACAGAAATAACAACAGCATTGCCTGAGTTGCAATGGTTGGAAGCGCCACTGACGACTACGCAGGAAGACGTATTGTTTCCGCTGGCTTGGGAGGAGCTAGCTTGTCGGCAAGTTGGGAAAGGAGCTGCGCCTATTTTGCATTTATGGCGGCATCCGGGGGCGCTTGTGATTGGTCACCGGGACCGCAGGCTTCCCAACGCCCCACAGGCGATGGAGCGGGTGCGCAGCTCAGGAACGTCGGTATGCGTGCGTCCTTCAGGCGGAGCAGCCGTCATGCTGGACAGGGGGGTACTGAACCTGTCCTTGATCCTGCCGAATCCGCAGCGGGCCATCAGCCTGCATGAGGATTTTCGGCTCATGGCAGGGCTGATTGCCGATGCGCTGGCCCCGTGGTCTGTCGAGGCGCAGACCGGAGAAATCACCGGGTCCTTCTGTCCCGGGGACTACGATGTGAGCGTTGGGGGACGCAAGTTTTGCGGCATTGCGCAGCGGCGTCAAGCCAAGGCGTATATCATCACAGCCTTTGTGATGATTGAGGGCCGCGGAGCAGAGCGTGCACAGGCGGTGCAGCAGTTTTATCGAGAGGCGGCCGGGGGTACGCCTGAAGGCGTGCAGGAGCCGGATTATCCCCGAGTGAATCCGGCAACGATGGGCAGCCTGGCAGAGCTGGCTGGTGTGCCGTCTGTCGAGGCGTATACAGCATCGCTACGCCGTGTAGTTGAGAGCCGGGCTGCCATTTTGCCTGCCGATGGCTCGCTGGTGCAACCGGAAGGATTGGCAGAACAGATGGCAGCGCTCAGAGAGCGGTACGATTTGCAGGTGTAGTTTGTTTTAGCTTAGAATGGTTGCCATCTTAGCTTGGAGGCTTGAGCATAGCGCGCCTCCACCTCAGGCCAGTTGACGACATGCCACCAATCTTCGATGTATTTATTACGTTCGGCCTGATGCTTTAAGTAATATGCGTGTTCCCACACATCGATCGCCAGCAGCGGAATAGACTCCCATTGAGTCAGGTTCTGGTGCTTTTCGGCCTGCAAAATTTCAAGCCGCCCGGCGCGCGGGCTCCATACCAGGATAGCCCAGCCGCCGCCCTCGACCTTTTCGGCTGCCGAACTAAATTGCTTTTTGAAGGCATCGTAGCTGCCAAAATCCTTTTTAATCTGTTCAGCCAGCGGTCCGCTTGGGTTTCCACCGCCTTGAGGGCTCATGATCGTCCAAAAAAGAGTATGCAGATAATGACCTGCCCCGTTAAATGCCAGTTCACGTTCCCAATGCTTTACGAGGTCAAAATCACCTGTTTTTCGGGCTTCTTCCAGTTTCTTTTCCGCTTTATTCAGATCATTCACATAGCTCAAATGATGCTTGTTATGGTGAATACGCATCGTTTTTTCATCAATGTACGGTTCAAGCGCATTATAAGGGTAAGGAAGCGGAGGGAGCCGATGTCCCCCAATAGGGACCGGGCGACCGACTAAGGATTTTTCCGCTGCTGAAGGTTGCGTCTGACCGGACTGGACGCCTTTAGTAGCCCCAGAACCTTCTCCTCTCATGCTGGCATGCCTCTCTCGAAACGCTTGCTCCGGGTAATCCTCACCCTCTGCCGCTACATGATACAACCCAGCGGCTCGTGCGATGGAGCCGGGCTCTTGAAAGGGAGTTGTCGAAATCAGGAAATATTGACTTTCATGTGCTGCGTGTATTACAACTCCGGCGGATTTTGGCTGTTGACGCAATGCATGACTGTGCTCGGTCAGCAAACCTAGCTGCCGTACATATTCCTGTGATTGACGGTTCGCAGTTTGCAGCAAATCGTCCAGTCGACGATTTAATTCTTGAGAGGCAGGCTGTGAATTCAAGCCTGATTCGGACAACGGTTTCTCTCCAGTTGCTGATGCGTCTGATCCCCTTGAATGGGCTGATGATTCATCCAGCTGGTGTGTATGAGCTTGGGGAGCAGACGACGCTTTTTTCTCCTGATGTTGCCATGCTTGTTCTACCGGGTCAAGCGCGCTCCGTTGCTCTTCAAGTAGCTCTATGGCGGCCCGTTCCGTTTGTTCAAATACGGTTCGCCAATCATCCAGTAGCCGCACATAAGCAGGTTCTAGCCCTTCAGTAGCGGATTTAATCACTTCCACATGCCAACTTTCCTGCTGCTTCCAATGACGGATTTCCTCCAGCACACGTAAGGGCAGGAAAGACCCATAAGTACTCAGCATCGTTTTTACCTCCCGTATCCCACTATGGCTATCCAGCAGATCTAGCAGATCTGTCCTGGATGCATATGTACCCAGTATATTCGCCGTCCCATCGGGAATATGTCTATGAACTTCCTTCATCAGGTTATACCTTTTGCACAGAACAATAATTAATCGTGGAAAATAAAAAAAGAAGCCTGTCTACGGCACGGGTTAAGTGTCCATAGGCAAGCTTCTTCAAGGCGATGAATGCTTATTCGAAAATAATTCTTTACTGCGTAGTCGTTTGTTTATGGGCAGCAGCCGTGGTTTTCTTGTCCTCCAGCTCCTGTACACTGCTTAAAAATGTCGATACCCGTCGTAAATATTCACGAGGATGCTCTCTGAAAATAAGCTCATGTATCCCGTTTTTGACAATCCATACACTGGAAAGCGGGTTGGTTTGATTGGCAGCAAGCTTTTCCGCAATGGGGTAAGGAGCCTTTTCATCCTGTGTACCGTGTACAAACATGATTGGAAACGGATAGTCCTCCTTTTTTACCTCCTGATATGGAATCTGATGCAAACTGGTGCCGTTCAAGACTGGAAACAGCAACTCCAGTATTTCCAAAGATGGATGTCTCGGCAAATTAATTTGATTGTGAATGTTATGGTACAGCGTATCCGGTTCCAGTAGGAAGGTGCTGTCCAAAATCATCGCGTCCACATCTTTGGTTTGCAAACCCGCCTGAAGAGCGGTTCCTGCTCCCATAGAAAAGCCCCATACAATAATTTCCGACGAGCCGCGTTGTTTTGCAAGCTGGATGGCCCCAAGAAGCTGTTGGGATTCTGCCTTGCCTCCGGTTGCGACGGCCTTGCTGTTTTGTGACGCAAATCCGTAATCGAACATGACCACATTAAAGTTCAAGCTATGGGCATAATGCGCCAGATCATACATGGGAATCCAGCTTTCTTCACGGTTGGCTCCATAGCCATGACTGAAAATAATGGTTTTCCGCGATTGATCTGCCGGGATATACCAGCCTTGTACCATGCGGCTACCATCCTTGGCTGGGAAGCTGACTTCCTCATAAGGCATACCTTTGGCTTGCATCGGATTAGAGTATAATGGCGCGACGGTGGGATTCGTAAGCACCCAGGCGATGTAAGCATGCAAGGCAATAAAACAAAACAACAGAAAAAATAAGACCGACAGCAGCAGAGCAATCACAACGTGCTTGAACCGCAGCATACGGGGATTAAAGAGTGGGGTGGACGGCTCCTGAACAGCGGTCTGTAGCTGAGCGTTGCGCTGGGATGTCGAAATCATGTAAGAGCCTCCTTATATAAAATTGATCTTCGAATCATAAAATTTAGGTATAATTCCACTTGAAAATAGTAGGGTATGTCCGTATAGATACCTATTATCGTATGATGGCTATTATCCAAAGTCAACGCCTGAACCGGAAAAGTAAAAATGATGCAAAGAATTGTCGATGTTTGTTCTTGTTCTGTAATATGGTTGTCACAAAAACATCGGTTTACAGTAGCCGCGACTATTCTATATAATTTATGTAACCATGTTTCATAGTGTGAAACGAATATGGATACAAGAGGAGCGGTTCACGATGGAAGACCGTAAATTAACCGTCCGCGCTGTAGAGCGTGCACTTGATATACTGCTGTGTTTTACCGCAGAATCTGATCTTGGTCTAACGGAGATTGCCTCCCAAATTGGTCTACATAAAAGCACTGTTCATCGTCTTTTGACTACGCTGGAGGATCGGGGATTTGTCGTTCGGAATGCCGAAACGGAAAAATATAGGCTTGGTTTTCGCATATGGGAGCTGTCCACGCATCTGTCCCAAAGCGATGAGCCGGCGGTGTTGTTACAGCCTGCAATGGAAGGACTGCGTGATCGCTTAGGGGAAACGGTCAGCTTGTACCTGCGGGATGGAAGCATGCGTATTCGCATACAAGCCGTGCAGAGCAATCAGGCGATCCGCAGGGTTGCGCCTGTAGGTGCGCGTATGCCGCTGGCTGTGGGAGCCTCCAGCAAGGTGCTGGCGGCCTTTATGCCACCACAGGAGCTGGAGGTGTTGCTAAGCAGTGAAGAATGGCCACCTTCGGTAGACCCGGAGGTTTATAAAGCCCAGCTGCAGGACATTCGTGAGAAGGGCTATGCGACCAGCTATGAAGAACGTGAGCCAGGAGCTGCGGCTGTGGCCGCGCCTATTGTGAACCGAAAGGGACAGGTCACGGCGGCTTTATCTGTATCCGGCCCGGTCAGTCGACTTGCGCCCGAGACGCTGCATGAGTTTGCACCGATTTTGATCGAAGCAGCCAAGGAAATGGGGCTTATGCTTCCGTGACAGTAATCAATACAAAAGGAAATTATACAAGGGTTGCCAAAGCTATAAATTTAAAGTAGTCTGATAGAGATGGCGGTATGTCTGTTATAGCCACCAATTCATGTGAATAGAAAGTATCACAGTTACTGGGGGAGCCTGTAATGCGGGCTGAGATGGAATCAGGCAAGATTCCGGACCCTTTGCACCTGATCTGGATCATACCAGCGTAGGGAAGTAATCGGCCATTGAAATGTATACGCAGCTGCTGTCTACGACCGCGCATTGGAATATGATTATTCCACGTGCGATCGGTTTGGATAGCTGTCTCGTTTGATTAGCCGGTTCCCTAGGGAACCGGCTTTTTTGCATAGATCAGCGCCACCCTGGGAATGGTTCCGGATCGGTGTGTCATTTCACGATACGGGAGGAATGGATCATGAAACCGACAGAAACAAAAGGAACAAAAGAAACAGGAATGAAATCAGCAGATGCAGGATTGGCGGGAATAATAGAAGTAGAGGGAGAGAAGGCCAAAGCGGAGCAAGCCAGTGGGCTAAAGCCCTTTCCGGGGAGCCGTAAGGTGTATATTCAAGGTTCTCGGCCGGATATTGCTGTGCCTGAGCGTGAAATCGCGCTACAACCCACACATACGCCGCAGGGCACCGAGCATCATGAGCCACTGCGTGTGTATGATACCAGCGGTCCGATGACGGACGAAGCCTACCAGGTCGACATCCGTCAGGGATTGCCACCATTACGGCGAGCTTGGGCACTGGAACGGGGAGATGTGGAGGCTTATGAGGGCCGCGCCGTCAAGCCAGAGGATAACGGGATGAAGCCCGGCTCCAAACGGGAGACAGTGGAATTTCCCGGCGTGACCAACCGTCCGCTACGGGCTTCGCAAGGGCGTACTGTGACGCAAATGCACTATGCGCGGCAAGGGATCATTACGCCTGAAATGGAATTTGCGGCGATCCGCGAAGGCGTAGAGCCCGAGTTTGTACGACAGGAGCTGGCGGCTGGACGAGCTATTTTACCTTCAAATATCAATCACCCGGAAAGCGAGCCCATGGTCATTGGACGCCATTTTCACGTAAAGATCAATGCGAACATTGGGAATTCCGCAGTTACGTCCTCCATCGAGGAAGAAGTGGAGAAGATGACCTGGGCTGTGCGCTGGGGCTCAGACACCGTCATGGACCTGTCTACAGGCCGGAATATTCATACAACGCGCGAATGGATCATCAGGAATTCTCCCGTACCGATTGGAACGGTGCCGCTATATCAGGCACTGGAAAAGGTGAACGGCGAAGCTGAGAAGCTGACGTGGGAGCTGTATCGAGACACGCTGATTGAGCAGGCGGAGCAGGGAGTGGACTATTTTACGATCCATGCGGGTATATTGCTGCGATATATACCGATGACGGCGAACAGAATGACGGGAATTGTATCCCGGGGCGGGTCGATCATGGCAGCCTGGTGCCTTGCACACCATCAGGAGAATTTTTTGTATACGCATTTTGAAGAAATCTGTGAAATTATGAAAGCCTACGATGTGGCCTTTTCTCTCGGGGATGGTCTGCGTCCAGGGAGTATCTATGATGCGAATGATGAAGCACAATTTGCAGAGCTAGAGACGTTGGGCGAGCTCACGCAAATTGCATGGAAGCATGATGTCCAGGTCATGATTGAAGGGCCAGGACATGTCCCTATGCACAAAATCAAGGAGAATGTGGATTTACAAATGGAGATTTGTAAGGAAGCCCCCTTTTATACTTTAGGGCCGCTGACGACGGATATCGCACCAGGATATGATCATATTACCTCAGCTATCGGGGCAGCCATGATCGGTTGGTTCGGGACGTCCATGCTGTGCTACGTTACGCCGAAGGAGCACTTGGGTCTGCCGAACAAGGATGATGTCCGCGAAGGAGTTATTACCTACAAAATTGCCGCACATGCTGCCGATCTGGCGAAGGGTCATCCGCGGGCACAGCAGCGGGATGATGCTTTATCCAAGGCGCGTTTTGAATTCCGCTGGCGCGATCAGTTCAATCTCTCGCTTGACCCTGAGCGGGCATTGTCCTACCATGATGAAACGCTACCAGCAGAGGGGGCCAAGGAAGCCCACTTTTGCTCGATGTGCGGTCCCAAGTTTTGCAGTATGCGTATCACGCAGGACATTCGTGCCTATGCGGCCGATAAGGGACTGAATACTGAGGAAGCCGTTGCCGCCGGGATGCGAGAGAAGGCAGAGCAGTATCGGGAAGCTGGGCAGTAAAAATCGGTAGCGATACAAAAGTCAATCAACTGGGAAGCCTCAACGAAAAGTACAGTTAAACTCGTCAGAGGTTTATTTCCATAAACGTATGAGCAAGGTTTAGAAACACGTGAGTAACAAAAAGCCGTGGTTCTCTACAGTCGATGTAGAAAACTACGGCTTTTCAACTTATGTAAAGCGGGATCATGCTACCGGATTAACGGAGCTTTATTTTTTACCCATTTTTTCATTCAAAATGTCCTGAAAGCTGAGCTTCTTCTCCGAGCTGTCTTCTTTCTTCTGCATACTCACCGCGTTGGCACGTTGGTATTGGTGGTGAAAAGGCATCAGGGTGTGGACAGTTAAGTTCATTGTATTCATGTGGTCATTCCTCCAATTCCATTTTGTCAAATTCAGATTGAGTTGCTTAGGACGTCTGTATAGGACTATGTATATGTACTTGATGTCGTAATACCGTGTAGGTTGCTTGGTAATGTTTCAATCATTATACCCGCATTTATCCAAAGTAAAACGCTTTTGACATAAAACAGGAAGATGGTCGTATGTGTCCAAAATGTGTATTAGGAGGATGGTCATTTTAGGGGAAAATGTGCCTAGGGCCTAAACAAGGGCTAGAGGCCCGTTTTCTCAGTTTAGTAGTCGGGATTGTGTTTTTTTGTCGAATAACCTTGTATTAGCGGAATTTTGCGGAATTCTAAGGTTGGACTAAGGCAGTCTGGTGGCGAATTAAAGTGTCAAAGTTGTATTGACTTTATGTTGGGTAGTGGATACCATGAACTGGTTGTCAGCGTATTTTGGCAAGAAGAGTCAGCCAATCCATCTGGCAATTCATCCGTTGAAATGTTAGAGAGAGGATTAGAGCATATATGAAAAAAAGTATTGCAGATATCGTATTTATTATTCTGGGTGCGTTTTTTTTCGCGCTGGCTGTTAATCTGTATGTGATCCCGAATGAATTTGGCGAGGGGGGCGTTACAGGGGTCACGATCATCTTGTACTACCTGTTTCAGTGGTCTCCCTCGATCGTCAATCTGGTCATTAATGGCTTGCTGCTGATTGTCGGATATAAATTTTTGGACAAGAGAACGACTCTGTATACTATAATTGCGGTCGCTTTTAACTCGCTGTTTTTACATTTAACAGTCAACTGGCGGATTGATTCGCATGAGCCGACGATTAATGCCGTATTTGCCGGAGTTTTGGTAGGGGTCGGCATTGGCTTAATTGTACGGGTCGGTGGTACAACGGCAGGAACAGTCATTTTAGCCCGGATTGCCAACAAGTATCTGGATTGGAATATCAGCTATGCTTTGTTGTTTTTTGATCTGATTGTCGCCTTCTCTTCCTACTTTATTATTGGCCCGGAAAAATTAATGCTAACTATCGTTATTTTGTACGTCGGTACGAAAGTTATGGATTTCATGATTGAAGGATTGAATCCGAAAAAAGCGGTCATGATTATTTCGGAGCATCAAGACAAAATTGCTGAGATGGTCATTACGCAGATGGACCGTGGAGTTACCGTCCTGTCAGGCCACGGATATTACACCAAAAATCCGAAAGAGGTCCTATATATCGTCATTAGCAAACAAGAGGTGTCGGCGCTTAAAAAGATTGTAAAAGCTATCGATACAGCAGCATTTATCACCATTCATGACGTACGGGATGTATTCGGAGAGGGCTTTTTGGATATTTCGAAGTAATTGGCGTGTGAAGCTAAGGTTATAAGAGAACGTGGCTAGAAGTCGGTCCTGAGAGGATCGACTTTTTTTGTCCTGTTTGTTGCCTTACATAGGGCCTCATACAGATAAAAAACACCCCTGAATCGCAGATGAATCTGCAATCAGGGGTGTTGTATATATGATGCTATATCGTTACGCTTGAATCATTTGACGCAGTACGGTTTGCAAGATACCACCGTTGTGGTAGTAGTCGATGTCGACGGTGCTGTCCAGACGAGCAGTGACCGGGAATTCGAACTTGGTGCCATCCTCGCGTTTGGCTACAACCGTAAGTTCTTGACCTGGTTTCACGTCATTGTCAATGCCGAGAATGTCGAAGGTTTCGCGACCGTTGAGACCCAGGCTGGACCAGCCGTAGCCTTCCTGGAATTGCAGTGGCAGTACACCCATACCGACCAGGTTACTGCGGTGAATCCGCTCGAAGCTTTCTGCAATGACGGCTTTAACACCTAACAACAGCGTACCTTTGGCTGCCCAGTCACGAGAGCTGCCTGTGCCGTATTCCTTGCCGGCGATGACGATCAAGTTCTGATCGGCTGCCTGATATTTCATGGACGCATCATAGATGGACATTTCCTCATCTGTAGGCAAGTACTTGGTCACACCGCCTTCGGTGCCTGGAGCTACATTGTTGCGGATACGGATGTTGGCGAATGTACCGCGCATCATGACTTCATGGTTACCGCGACGGGAGCCATAGGAGTTGAAGTCCTTGCGCTCTACACCATGCTCCTTCAAGTACAGTCCTGCCGGGCTGGAAGGGGCGATGTTGCCTGCTGGTGAGATGTGGTCTGTCGTGACCGAATCATTCAGCAAGGCAAGTACACGGGCATTACGGATTTCCTTGATATCCTGCACACCATCCTGAAGCCCTTCAAAGAACGGCGGATTTTGAATATAAGTTGAGTTTTCATCCCATTCATACAGTTCGCCTTCAGGAACCGGAATGGAATTCCATTTTTCGTTGGCCGTAAATACATTTTCGTATTTGCGACGGAACATATCCGGACTCAGAGACAGGCTGATCGCTTCCTTGATTTCTTCGGAAGTAGGCCAGATATCTTTCAGGTAGACAGGCTGATTGTCCTGATCGTAACCGAGTGGTTCGTTCACCAAATCAATATTTACCGTGCCGGCGAGAGCATAAGCGACTACCAGTGGCGGTGAGCCGAGATAGTTGGCTTTGACTTGCGCATGCACACGTCCTTCAAAGTTCCGGTTACCGGAAATAACTGCGCCAACGGTCAGATCATTGTCTGTAATGGCCTGACTCACTTCGTCAGGAAGGGGTCCAGAGTTACCGATACAGGTCGCGCAGCCATAGCCTGCCACATGGAAGCCGAGGGCTTCAAGCGGTTCGATCAGCCCGGCTTTTTGCAGGTACTCCGTCACGACAAGGGAGCCTGGTGTCAAGCTTGTTTTAACATAGCCTGGCTTTTTGAGCCCGCGCTGTACTGCCTTTTTGGCGAGCAAGCCCGCGCCTAGCATAACGCTCGGGTTGGAGGTGTTCGTGCAGCTTGTAATCGCTGCAATCACGACTGAGCCAGTACCCAGCTCGCTGGTGGAGCCGTCCGGATGGGTCAGTGGAACCTTCTGTGCGATCTTTTCATCGCTCAGTCCATAGCCGCCTTTGTCTACCGGGGTACGGATAATGCCTTCGAAAGTTTCTTTCATGCGGCTTAGCTCAACACGGTCCTGCGGACGTTTGGGTCCTGCGAGACTCGGTACAACCGAAGCCAGGTCTAGCTCAAGCGTATCGCTGAACACAGGGTCTGGGGTATCGGATGTGCGGAACATGCCTTGAGCTTTGTAATATTCCTCTACGAGGCTGACTTGCTCATCGGAACGTCCAGTGCTGCGCAGGTAAGCTAGCGTTTCGGCATCAACCGGGAAAAAGCCGATCGTTGCGCCGTATTCCGGTGCCATGTTGGCCACGGTCGCACGGTCAGCCAAGCTAATGTTGGCCAGACCTGGGCCGTAAAATTCTACGAATTTGCCGACCACGCCTTTTTTACGCAGCATTTGCGTGACTGTCAGCGCCAGGTCGGTAGCGGTAGCTCCTTCCGACAGGCTACCTGTCAGCTTGAAGCCGATCACATCGGGAGTGACAAAATACAGCGGCTGCCCCAGCATACCCGCCTCTGCCTCGATCCCGCCGACACCCCAGCCTACGACACCGAGTCCGTTAATCATCGTCGTATGGGAGTCCGTTCCCACGAGGGAATCTGGGAAGACCACGGTTTCGCCATCGATGGTTTTGGTCGCGGCTACGGAGGCGAGATACTCTAGATTAACCTGATGAACGATACCAGTGGACGGCGGCACCGCACGGAAGTTATTGAATGCCGTTTGCGCCCAGCGCAGAAAACGATACCGTTCTTCGTTGCGTTCAAACTCTACATTAATATTGTAGTCCAGCGCGTCACTAGTACCGAAAGCATCAACCATAACCGAGTGGTCGATTACGAGATCGACGGGAACGAGCGGGTTGATTTGTTTCGGATCGCCGCCCGCTTTTTTCACCGTATCACGCATGGCCGCCAAATCGACAACCACCGGGACGCCTGTAAAATCCTGAAGCACGATACGTGCAGGAATGAACGGAATTTCCTTGTTGGTGTCACGATCCTCAGCCCAGCCTGTCAGCTGCTGCACATGTTCCTCAGTAATGGCGCGTCCGTCAAACTGGCGAACCGCAGCTTCCAGCAACACTTTAATGGAGAAAGGCAGCTTGGCAACACCGCTTTTTCCTTGTTCCTCCAGTGCCTTAAGACTGTAGTAGCGATAAGGCTTCCCGTTAACTTCCAAGCTACGGGCAATGGAGAATTGATCTTTTCCTGACATAAGTATTACCTCCTTGAAGTGGATGCTTGCGGGAAAATAGGGATGTCTTTTTTCGACGTCTTGCACATTTGGTTTTAATTGGTTGCGTTCTCAATTTCATCTTCAGTGGTTCATCGTAAGTTAAGAGGTTGAGATGAATGTAATTCGTTTCATTAGATGAAACATGATTTCAAAATGATTGCTTTTGGATTAAGTATACCGTTTTCAGACGGTTCCGTAAAGTTTTTTTGACCTAAATTATGCGTGTTCAGACTGGAAAATAAAACGTTCCGTTCCCCCGCGTTTCGATGTTCATACCAAGCTTTAGAGATTCATACTTATAGATAGAGAGCATATCCGACCAGAGAGGAAAGAAGGAAGTTATATATCAGCGTGGTTATCCCCGAATAAGGATAGCGAGACGAAAAATGGAGGGATAGGGATGGGGGAGCGGGAATGGAAACAGGCCCTTTTTGCTTATGTGAATCAGTACAATCGCAGTGAGGTAAATGGTGTACCACAGCCGGATGAGTACCTGGAGGTGGGCCAGCGAATGGAGCGGGCGGCACGTGCGGCCAGATTGGAGCAGTGGTACAACGAACGGGACGCTGTTCCCCTGCGCAGCGAGACACGCGCCAAGCCTCTACGAATAGTGCAGGATACCCCGGATGAGGCAGTGGTCGATGTACAACTGCATGTGAGGCTCTTTTATGAGAAGGGCGGGATGACGCACCGGGAGGATCGGATTGAACGGGAGCGTCTAACGTTTACACGCGAGGGCGAAGCCTGGCAGGTGACGAGGATCGAGCGCGATCCGGCAGAAAGAAAGCCGGCGGGAGGAGAGGTTCCTTTTGAACAAGCGTCGTTTAATCAGGGAGGAAGTCTGCCGCTATTGAATCGTGGTGTGCTGGGCTTCGGCTCATCAGCACGCCCCAGTCGATATCGCCGTGAAGAAGCAGCGGCCTATGCAGATCAGTGGTGGGATAGCTTTAACCCGGAGTTTGAGGCGTTTGACGTGGATTGCACCAATTATATCTCGCAGTGCCTCTTTGCAGGTGGTGCACCGATCCACTATACTGGTAAAAGAGAATCGGGCTGGTGGTATAAAGGACGGGTCGCTGGACGTGAGCTGTGGAGCTATAGCTGGGCGGTTTCCAACAGTCTGGAGCGGTATTTGGGCTCCAGCTCCTGGGGGTTGACCGCAGAGCAGGTGAGTCGACCGGAGCAGCTCATGCTGGGGGACGTCATTTTTTATGATTGGGATGGTGACGGAACTTTCCAGCACAGCACGGTGGTAACGGCCTTTGATGCTGGCGGCATGCCGCTAGTCAATGCACATACGGTAAGCTCCAGACATCGTTATTGGGACTATAAAAATTCGTATGCGTGGACGGACAATACGGTATATCGCTTTTATCACATCGCCGACTATTTTTAAATGAGATGATGGATAACAGGTACAGTGAAGCAAATCAGGCACAATGACGAAAGCAGGAAAGCGGAGGATAGGCATGGCAAATCAAAAATTGACCGTAGGGCTGGTGTACGGTGGTAAATCGGGCGAACATGAGGTATCGCTGCAAACGGCGTATGCGGTAATGAACGCTTTTAACTATGAGAAATACGAGATTATTCCTTTTTATATTACGAAGGCTGGCGATTGGCGTAGAGGGACGCTGTTAAGTGCGCCTCTGACTACTGTAGACCAATTGAAGCTGGAGCACGCTGAGGGCGGCACCAAGGCGGCATTAGATACGTTGTTCGGCAAGTTATATGGAGAGCAGACGCTGGATGTACTGTTTCCGCTGCTGCACGGCACCTTTGGCGAGGACGGAACGATTCAGGGTCTGTTCGAAATGGCTGATATGCCCTATGTCGGGGCAGGCGTGCTGGCTTCGGCAGCAGGTATGGATAAAGGCGTCATGAAGAAGCTGTTTGAGCATGCAGGATTGCCACAAGTGAAATACTGCTATTTTAATAGTACACAGTGGGCACAAACCGGTCATGACTTGGTGCGTAACATAGAGACTGAGTTGGGTTATCCTTGCTTTGTCAAACCAGCCAATCTGGGATCGAGTGTTGGTATTTCCAAAGCGAGTAACCGAGAAGAACTGGAAAAGGCTATTGATCTGGCTCTGCAATTTGACCTGAAGGTGATTGTGGAGGAGTACGTCGATGCCCGTGAGATTGAAGTCAGCGTACTTGGCAATGACGAGCCGATTGCCTCGGTACCGGGTGAAATTGTGTCGTCGAGTGATTACTACGACTATGCTGCCAAATATACCGATGGTCAATCGGAAATGCTCATTCCGGCACCACTGGACGAGGAAGTGGCAGATCGTATCCGTGAAGCCGCATTGCAAGCTTTCCGTGCTCTGGAAGGTTGCGGGATTTCCCGTGCCGATTTCTTCGTCAGACGCTCAGATGGACATATCCTTATTAATGAAGTGAATACAATGCCTGGCTTTACACCGTTCAGCATGTATCCATTATTGTGGAGAGAAACCGGCGTATCCTATGTAAGTCTGCTGGATCGCATGATTGCTCTTGCACTGGAGCGTTATGAGCGCAGGTCGGCACTGCACTATGAGAACTCATAAACGAAAAACGAAGGGGAGCTGATCACTCTCCTTTTTGTTCATATACATTGATAGACTTGAGCATTTTACCAAACCCTTAAATATGAAAGGTGGCGGCTAGACATGGGCTTTCAAACTGAATTTAACTCGGTGTGCAAATTCAAGAGTGAACAAGAACTTTATGAACTGCTGGAATATGGACGTGGCAAAATGGTTAAATCCGGCCTGCGCGTTTTTCCGACAGGACAGAAGGTCATCGCTTACAGCGTGGACAACGTGGCAGTAGCCATCGTTCAGATTGTGGGCTGTATCGCCGAAATCAATTTCCAAGGTGACGAAGTGACCGAGGTAGAAATGACCCTTATTCGTAAGCTGAACGAAGAAGAATCGAGAATTCAGACCGCATTGGCGGATGAAATGTTTTTTGGAGCACAGCAGCAATCCTAGCTGTTTGTTTCTTACAGTTTTGTGCAATACACCGAATCAGCAGGTGCTTTTCCGGGTATGATCAGTAGAAAAGGGGTTTAGGTCACATAATGAAAGCGGCCTTGCCATCTACTTCGAACTGCTGAAAGGAAGGACATCTATGATCGTAAGGTTCGGTTATGTTGCCATGTCGGTCACCGTGCAAAATGCATCCCCTTCTAAAACCATGACTATGGCCAGCTTTAACAAGATCGGAGACCGAGAAGCCGCGATCCGCAAGCTAGAACGAATTGCAGCCGAAAATCTCCACAATACATTGAGGCTGCTGCGTCATAATCGTGCGAGTGATATTCAGGTCTATCGTTTCTCATCCAAGCTGATTCCGCTTGCGACCCATCAAGATCTGAGGGATTGGGACCCATTTCAGGCGCTTGCTGCTGATTTTGCAGAGGTGGGGGACTATGTCAAGGCGAATAAGATGAGGGTATCGTTTCACCCCGATCATTTTACAGTGCTGAGCACTCCCCGTCCTGAAGTGTTGCAAAGCTCTATTCATGATCTGAAGTACCACGTGGCGATGCTGGAGGCTATGGGACTTAGTGCCGAAGCCAAGAACAACATTCATATTGGTGGTGCATACGGAGATAAGGTGACCTCAGGTCAGCGTTTTGTAGAGCAGGTTAGTGCGCTGGATCTTTCATTAAGAGAACGGTTAACATTGGAAAATGATGATAAAACGTTCAATGCGGTGGAAACACTGGAAGCTTGCAAAATAACAGGCTTACCAATGGTTCTTGATATTCATCATCAATGGGTCAATAACGAGGGAGAGAAGCCGTGGGAGCTTTGGCCGGATATATTGGATACCTGGAAAGGGGAATTGGCCCAAGCCGGATCTTCTGCGGATCATCCATTGCCGCCCAAAATTCATGCGTCCAGTCCCAAAAGTGAAAAAGACCCTCGTGGTCATGCAGACGGTGTTCTGGTGGAGCCATTGCTGACCTTTCTGCGTAATATTGCTGGATATACGGATCGGATTGATGTCATGCTTGAAGCCAAACTTAAGGATGAAGCGTTGTTCGGATTAATGAATGAACTGCGTCTTCAGGAAGATAACGGGGTCAAAGTGTTGGATGGGGCTTCCATAGAAATTACGCCTTAGAAAGCAGTATTTCGCGGATAAAGCTTCCATATGGAGAAACTTTATGAAGCTTATTGTGTATACTAGAATGTGTAAACTAGCAAACTTGTACTGAAACAGAGATGGTTAAGAGAATGTCTGTTGGGCAGGCTCGTAAACCACGTAACAATGATATAGAAAGTAGAGTGAACACGTTGAACGAACATGAAAACGAAAAGGTTCCCTATATCGTATCAGGAAAAAGCTATACGGCCGTGGCTATTAATGCGGCATCCAAAGCCGGGGAATGGATTAAAAGCAGGCTGGGCACAGTTGAACAATTGAATACCAAGCAGTCGCCGACCGATCTAGTGACCGAGGTAGATAAAGGTGCAGAACAGATGATTCGTAGACTCATTCTCACCCATTTTCCCGATCATGCCATCTTGGGTGAAGAAGGGGTAGAGCCGGGAGCCGAAGCTTCAGCCCGAGCATTAGAAGCTGCCCGTGAAGAGGAATATTTATGGATTATTGATCCGGTAGACGGCACTACCAATTTCGTGCACAGTCTGCCGTACTACAGTGTGTCTATTGCCTTGGCTCATCGTGGTGAAGTGATTGTCGGGGTAATTTATGATCCGTCCCGTGATGAAATGTTTGTAGCGGAAAAAGGAAAAGGCGCATATGTCCACGGCAATCGCATGCAAGCATCGAGAGAAGAGACGCTGGGAGATAGTTTGGTGTGCATCGGTTTCCCGCCGGATCGTACGTATGCACAACCGTTGAATATGAAAATTACGCAGGTTCTTACACCTCAGGTACGCGGCATTCGGGCGCTCGGCTCGGCAGCATTGCATCTGGCTTATGTGGCGTCGGGACGTTTGTCTGCTTATTGCGAAATCGGTTTGAATGCCTGGGATGTGGCCGCGGGCGCTTTGCTGGTACAGGAATCAGGAGGTACTATTACGGACACATTGGGCCAACCTTATGACCTGAGTGTGCGGCATATTGTAGCTACGAATACAGCTATTCATTCTCAACTTATTCAAGTGCTGAAAGAAGCAGACGCAACCGGGTTATAATACTACGTACACCATCATCCTGAAGGAGGAAATCGCGATGAGCCAGTCCGAAGAATTGGAACGCCAGCTCAGTGAACTGCTGACGGAAGGCGAAATTCGTGAGAATGAGGCCAAAAAACGGGAACGACTCAGTCCCAAATATGAGGTGCGAGTTCAGACTCAAATGGACCCTATTGTCGAGGAGACGCGTAAATACCGGAGTATGGCACGTGAGCTTGATGATCGATATGATGAATATATGAGCAAGGCGGACAAATCGAAAGCAAACGATTAACGCTAAGCAAGCCCAAATACCTCTTGCCGAATGACCAAGGCATGGGGTATTTTGTATAATATATAGAGTTTTCTCCATTTTGAGCTGGACGGGCAGGACGTGCGAAGGAGGCGACGTGTACTGATTACCTATTTTAAGAGCGCTTACAAAAATGCCGGAATCCATCATAAGATGGTACTGCTCATTACGGTGCTCATGCTGGTTAATTTTGCGGTTGTTGCAGTCATACTTAAATACGTATTTCATATTTATGATAATCAAATGTATAAAAAGACATCCGAGGTGCTCAATATTTCTTCGATTGGCATTGAAAATGAACTGAAGGATGTTGAAAAAGTTACGTTTAAGGTAATAACGGACGAGCAGCTTCAGCGTTATTTGCTCCAATTGGAAAAGGAAACATCACCTTATGTCAAAACAGTACTGCGCAAAAAAATAACGAATAGGCTTATTGCCTTCGCCGGCTCTGAAACCTATGTCTATTCTATGATGGTAATCGACAAAGAGGGACAGGTCATGAGTGCGGGCAACCGCGAAGGTATCCCCCAAGAGCTTCGATCCACCCTGTCGGAGTTGGCAGACGAATATGACGGCTCCCATGCATGGTATGCGGCAGGTCATTCCTCATTGCTGGCAGCCCGGCAATTCAAA
Source organism: Paenibacillus sp. EKM211P (assembly GCF_011066175.1). Taxonomy (NCBI): domain Bacteria; kingdom Bacillati; phylum Bacillota; class Bacilli; order Caryophanales; family Paenibacillaceae; genus Paenibacillus; species Paenibacillus sp. EKM211P. The sequence continues at coordinate 33,037 of NZ_JAAMNS010000013.1, read as the reverse complement.
TCCTTTACCGATTCCAATTTTACGCTGAACGGGCTCGGCACGCTTGCGATTCGGGTACGAATTGACCGGATTGTAGCGGATCGTGTGCAGACCTCCGGCCGTGACGGACAGTTGATGATTACAGACGGAAGACGGATGATTTATCCCGAAACACCGCTTTTGAGTGAGAGCGATATTCAGGCAGAGCTTGGGCGGAGGCAGCCTTACGGGATCGCTACCTATACAGGCGGAACCTTTTTTGCTGCTCAGATCAAATCCTCATATACGGGCTGGACGTATTTACATATGACTCCCTTTGATGATATGTTCCGCAGTATTACGATAATCAAAGAAATTGTAAGCGTTATTTTTGTCATTATGCTGCTTATTGCATTGGCGCTGGGCGCGAGGCTGTCGGGCAGCATTACTCAACCGATTGTTCAGTTGATCCAGAACATGCGTAAAATAGAAAAAGGAGACCTCGACCGTCTGGAAGAGGAAGCGCTTGGGGCGGTACCCCTTTCCACACAGGATGAGGTTGGTCTCTTGCATCGGACGTATAAGAAGATGATCCGCCGTATCCGCGAGCTTATTAATGAGAATGTTGCCAAGCAGCTATTGCTGCGGGAAACAGAGCTAAAGGCGCTACAGGCACAGATTAATCCACATTTTCTATACAATACGTTAGAATCTGTGAACTGGCTCGCCAAGGCCAACAAGCAGGATCGGATTTCAGAAATGGTGGAAGCCCTTGCTTTTCTACTACGCAGCACGGTCAGTTTTGAAGAGCAGTTGATTCCGCTTCAAAAAGAGCTGGATATCGTGAGGAGCTACGTAACGATCCAAAAAACACGTTTTGATGAGCGCCTCGATTTCCACCTCGATGTCCCGGAAGAGCTGATGGATGCACAAATTCCGAAGCTAACGCTTCAGCCCTTGGTGGAGAATGCGATCCATTATGCGCTGGAGCCGCGTATTGAACCGTGTCGGATCACGATTGTGGCCAGAGAAAGCGAGGGAGCGCTGTTCCTGCGGGTTGAAGATGACGGACCTGGAATGAGCCCGGATTTCTTGGAAAAGCTACGCAACGGTCAGATCACAACCCGTGGGCGGGGCATTGGACTTGCGAATATTCAGGAACGGATTAACCTGACATTTGGTACACCTTGGGGGATAGAACTGCACAGCGAGTCAGGAACAGGAACGTCAATTCATGTCTGTATTCCATATGTGAAAGGGGATCAGGGTCGTGTACAAGGTGCTACTGGTTGATGATGAGCGTATGATTTTAGAAGGCATATCACAGGTAGTTGATTGGGGCAAGGCCGGAACACAGCTGGTAGGTACGGCGCGTAATGGGATTGAGGCATATGATCAGATCCAGGCGAGCCCGCCTGATTTTGTGATCAGCGATATTTCCATGCCAGGACTGGACGGTATCGGACTCGTTGCCAAAACGACGGAGCATTTTCCAGATGTTCGTTTTATTCTGCTGTCTGGCTACAAAGATTTTGACTATGCCTGTCGGGCCATGCAATACGGGGTAAAGCACTACTTGTTGAAGCCCTGCAATGAGCGGCAAATTCATGAGGCTCTGACTGAGCTGGGACAGGAGCGAGAGGAACAGGAAGAACGCAAGCAGTTTGTGAACCGGATGAAGCTTGATTTTCAGCGTATGCTACCGCATGTGAAGGAGCATTTTTTGAAGGAGTTTATTTCCTATAAGACTTACGGTAGCCGTGATATCGCTTTTTATGAGCGTTTGTTCGGTCTGGAGTTGCAAGATAAGCAGGTTCGAATGCTGCTGCTGCGGGTAGAGGAGTCCCATGAGCCGGAGCATTTGTTTGCTTTGCAAAATATAGCAGGGGATTTAATGGATCATGTCTTGCTCAGTACGACGATGCAAGGGCAGCTGCTGATTGTGCTGGAAAGTGCGGATGACACGTCTGGGTTTATGAAACAGATTGAAGCGGTACGTACGACGTTCCACCGTTTTTATAAGCTAGAGGTGACCGTCGCAGTTAGCGAGTCGGATAGCATGCAGCATTCGCGGGGGATGTACCGGGAGACATTGCATTGTATGAATCACCGCTTTTACACCGGGGAGGGCAGCCTCATTACGAAGGAAGATTTGGCGGCTGATGACACCCGGGAGATGGCAGATTTGGAACTGGACGAAGAGAAGTTCGGTCTGCTGATCAAGGCTGGAAATAGGGAGGAAGTTGCACAGGAAGTGGATCGGCTGTTCGGCATCCTGTCCCGTATGAAGCTGGAAATCTCCGTAACCCGTTCTTATGTGCTACAGCTATATGCGGCCATGATTCGTATATGTCCTGAAGAAGAGCGTGCGGCGTTCACGAGTCGAATGGTCGTGCTGGCAGAGCAAAAAACATTGGCATGCCTCAAATCTTTTGTACAGGAAGCCGCCGAACGAATGACCACAATTTATTATAAAAGCAATGTATATCGCCAATCTTCCACGGTGGATAAAATGATCACTATTATTGAGCAAAACTATAGAAAATCCGATCTTTCGCTGAACGGTGTGGCGGGTCAAATGCTCTATATGAATTCCGACTATTTAGGGAAAATTTTCAAAAAAGTGACAGGCGAAAACTTTTCGCATTACGTCAATCGTTACCGGATCGAACGTGCGGCTGAGCATATTCGGGAGACGGGAGACGTAAAGGTGTTTGAGCTGGCGGAATGGTTCGGCTTCGGCGGGAACGCGCAATATTTTAGCCAGGTGTTCAAAAAATGGGCAGGTATGACACCCTCCGAGTACATTAAATCACACGAACGGGGATGAGCTGCTGAGTCCCTCTGTTTTTTAAACCTTTGAAATCTGATTTGTGTATTCCAATGTTTCTCTGCTTTTGGGAAAATAACAACAGGAGCAAATGTAAACGCTATCAAACAAGCGTAAGTACATTGTTACTCATAATAAGGCTCCTTTCTAGAACAGCGAAAAGGGGAGAGATAGGTGGGCAAAAAGGGATGGTTTCTGGTCATAGCGATGCTGCTTGTGTTGACGACGGCATGTAGTGGAGCAGACGGTGGAGGCAATTCGGGCACAAGTGCAGACGGGAAAGTAAAGTTGCGGATTGCTTGGTGGGGATCGGATACGCGCCACGAATATACGCAGAAGGTTATCGATTTGTATAAGCAAAAAAATCCGAATGTAACGATTGATGTGGAATATGCCTCTTTTGATGACTACTGGAAGAAGCTCGCACCGCAGGCGGCAGCAAACCAACTGCCGGATATCGTGCAGATGGACATTTCGTATATTAGCCAATATGCGAAGAACGGCCAGCTGGAAGATATGGCGCCTTACTTGAATCAGAAAATCCAAGTCGCTGATGTAAACGAAAATGTACTCAAAACCGGAATCATTGCCGGAAAGCAATATGGTATTCCAACAGGTGTCAATGTGCTGGGCTTCCAGTACGATCCGGCACTGCTCAAAAAAGCGGGCATAGACAAAATTCCTGATGACTGGACATGGGACCAATACAAAGAGCTGGCTTTGAAGGCAGCCTCCAATAAAGTTTACTTTGACAGCTCCATGGCTGCGGATATTTTCTTCCACTACTATTTGCGGACACATGGAAAATCTCTCTACAATACGGAAGGAACAGGATTGGGGTATGATGACGATAAGCTGTTTGTTGATTTCTTCGGTGGTTTAGCTGAGCTGATTAAGAAGGGGGCGACACCGACTCCTGAAGTCATGAACCAAACCAAGGGAATTCTTGAGGAATCGGATATCGTAAAAGGAACAGGTATCGGCATTTGGCAGTGGTCCAATCAGTATGTGGGCTTACAACAGGTCGTTAATCGCCCAATGGCGCTTGCTCCGATGTTTGGACCGAATATGGAAAAAGGCGTGTATATGCAGCCTACCATGTATTGGGCGGTGGCTTCCCGTTCACAGGTGAAGGATGAGGCCGCAAAGTTTATTGATTTCTGGATGAACGATGTAGAAGCGAATAAATTGATTAAAGGCGAACGCGGAGTACCAATTTCCGCCAAAATCAAGGAAGCTGTAGCGCCGGAGTTGAGCGAGGCAACGAAGCAGGTGTTTGAATTTGTGGCTTCCATGGAGCCAAAAGCTTCTCCAATGAGCCCACCTCCGCCAGTCGGATCACCGGAAGTGATTGCTACTTTGACCGATTATATTGAGCAGGTCAATTTCGGGCAGATGACGCCTGAAGACGCAGCGGTCAAATTCCGGGCTGATGCGAATACCATCCTTGCGAATAACAAGCAGTAATAATGCAGGGTTGAAGGATCGATTCGTTAGGTTAACCGTGCGTAGTGCAAAGCATGACTTGCGCACGGTTGATCCGACGAACCCATTGCAGAGGCAACCTTTGTAGATATCACAATATAGTTCGTATAACAACGACTATATAATATCTCTGAATTAGAAATTTTTTTAAATGCAACAGAAGGGAGGCTTGATGAGCTTGCGAAATCATCAGAGCTTGAAAGCCAATATGACCGGATATGCGTTTATCAGCCCGTTTATTGTGGGCTTTCTGGCATTTACGTTAATTCCAATGTTTATTTCGCTGTATCTGTCCTTTACGAGCTACAATCTGTTCACCCCGCCCAAATGGATTGGTCTGGGTAACTTCGAAAAAATGTTCACAGGTGATCCGAAATATTGGAATTCGATCAGGGTCACATTTACGTATGTATTGGTCGGTGTACCGTTGCGACTGATTTTCGCGTTGTTTGTGGCGATGATTTTGAATACCAAGTCACGCATGGTAGGCACCTATCGGACGATGTATTATCTGCCTTCTATTATCGGGGGTAGCGTTGCAGTGTCCATCATGTGGCGCAATATTTTCAGTAATGAGGGCATTGTTAACAGCTTGCTTTCGGCCTTGGGGGCAACCCCAGTGAAATGGTTTGGTGATCCGAATGCTTCGCTCATGATGCTGATCACCTTGTCTGTATGGCAATTTGGTTCATCCATGCTTATTTTTCTAGCAGGGCTGAAAAACATTCCGCTTGAAATGTACGAGGCATCCAGTGTAGATGGCGCTACGCCAGTACGAAAATTTTTCAGTATTACGCTGCCACTGCTGAGTCCGATTATTTTATTTAACTTGATTATGCAGACGATCAGTGCGTTTATGACCTTCGTCCCAGCCTATGTTATCTCCAAGGGTGAGGGTGGTCCAATGGATGGAACGATGCTGCATTCACTGTATCTGTTCCGGCAGGCGTTTATGTTCAGCAATATGGGATATGCGGCAGCTATGGCCTGGGTCATGCTCATTATGATTGCGATACTGACAGCGATTTTATTTATGACATCCAAATTCTGGGTGTTCTATGAAACGGAAAAGGGGCGCTGATACCAATGGCATGGAAAACGTTCAAATGGCCAATTTATCACATTCTGGTTGCTGCACTGGCGCTCCTAATGCTGTATCCCGTGTTCTGGATGCTGTTCAGCTCTTTTAAAGAAAGTCGGACGATATTCGTCACGGCCTCCTCGCTTTTCCCTACAGAATGGATTTGGCAAAACTATGTAACAGGCTGGAAAGGCACGACTGGTTATAACTTTGGCACATATATTCTGAATTCGCTCACGATCGTAGTGATTTCCACGATTGGCGCTGTGCTTTCCTCCTCATTGATCGCATTTGGCTTCGCACGTTTGAAATTCAAAGGGCGTAACTTGTGGTTTGCTCTGATGATGGTGACGCTGATGCTGCCGGGGGATGTAGTGCTGGTACCGCAATATATTATTTTCACCAAGCTTGGATGGATCAATACGATCTTACCGTTGGTGGTGCCATCCTTTTTCGGGATGCCGTTCTTCATCTTTCTGATGGTGCAGTTTATACGGACGATTCCAGCAGAGCTGGATGAAGCGGCGACGATTGACGGATGCGGCAAGTTCCGGTTGTATTTTCGAATTATTTTACCCTTGCTCAAATCCTCGCTGGCTACGGCGGCAATCTTCTCTTTCTACTGGAAGTGGGAGGATTTGTTAGGCCCGGTACTGTATCTGAACTCGCCAGAGAAATATACCGTATCGATTGCACTCAAAATGTTCCTCGACAGTGAGTCTGCCTCCAACTGGGGAGGAATGTTCGCGATGTCCATCCTAAGTCTGCTGCCTGTCATCGCTGTATTCTTCGCTTTCCAAAAGCAAATCGTAGAAGGAATGAGCACGAGTGGTCTGAAGGGATAAGACCTAAAAAATGTATAGTCTGAGGATATAAAGCTCGCGCATAGAAATGGGCTGCATCTGGATATGCATACAATTGATGGTGAGGATTTAAGGGTGAAGGCCGAGGAGTGAGTAAAATGTGGAAGTTTGACTTTGGTCCGGGGGAACCTGCGGAGGGCTACAAGGCCATGTCCCCGGATTGCATATATACGGCTGAGCAAGGCTATGGCTTCGAGACTACGGAGCATGTGTATGGCCGACAAAGGCAGAATCCAGCCAAGGATGCACATACACGGCTGCGAAGCAGCTTTTGTATTCCACTGAACGCTTCGTTTGTTGCAGATGTACCGGACGGAATAGTTTTGGTCACCGTATTGCTCGGCGATCCACTGGCAGAAACGCTCACGCGGCTCCGGGCTGGTGAGGGCAAGCATATGCTGCCTCCCGTCCACACATTGCCAGGCCAGTTCACCGAGGCAATGTTTACAGTGCCTATCCGGGATGGTAAACTGCGCCTCATCGTATCTGGCACCGCACCGAGACTCAATGCGCTGGAGATTGTGCTAGCACCACAGAATCTCCGGCTATTCCTAGCCGGAGATTCCACGGTTACGGATCAAGGGATGTCCGGCTATCCGTACACAGGCTGGGGACAGGCTTTGCCGGCCCTGTTCAAGCATGATGTCTGCGTGGATAACCACGCCGTATCGGGGCGAAGCTCCAAGAGCTTCGTGGACGAGGGACGGCTGGACGCTATTTTGGAAGAAATGAAGACAGGAGACTTCCTGTTCATCCAGTTCGGCCATAATGATCAGAAGCCCGATCTGGAGCGGGCCACGGAGCCTATTACGACCTACAAGGAGCATCTGCGCCTGTATGTCGACGGAGCGAGAAGCAAGGGCGGAACCCCGGTGCTGATTACGCCTGTACATCGTCGCTATTTTAACGTGGACGGTACGTTGTCCGACACACATGGCGACTATATAACGGCGGTTCGCGAGCTGGCCGAAGAAGCGAACGTGCCGCTTATTGATCTGTCTGCCCGCACGCAGGAGTTATATGAAGAGCTTGGCCCCGAAGAGAGCAAGGAGCTTTTTATGTGGCTGCTGCCTGGGGAATATATGAACTTTTCCGGCGGTTTAGAGGATAATACACATTTTCATGAGAATGGCGCGGTTCGGATTGCAAATATGGTGACGGCGGCTGTGAAGGAACTGGATTTGCAACCGCTGCGCATGTACTTACGTTGACAGATGACCTTTTTTGGAACAGGTGGCAAGGAGGGCAACTAGCGTGAAGCTTACCAAGGGAGGAGACGTGGAAATGCCCGCATTGAGTTTTGATGAGGAACAGATTAAACAGGTGATTGACCGGGTAGTGGAACGCACGTTTCAAATGCACTATAGCTGGGATTGGCCAGGTGGAGTAGCCTTTTATGGAGTATGCGAAGCCTATGAAGCGACAGGCAATGAACAGTATTTGACCAAGCTGAAAGAATGGGTTGACGAAAATATTGAGGATGGACTTCCGCCACTGTCGGTGAACGGCGTTTCTGTCGGGCATTGTTTGTTGACGCTACATCAGGCTACAGGTGAGCAAAAATACCTGGATATCGCTATCGAGATGGCAGAATTTTTGACGAAAAAAGCTGAACGGTTTGCCGACGGCATTTTCCAGCATACCGTGAATTCACTACATGATGTATTTCCGCAGCAAGCATGGGTGGATACGATGTTTATGGCCGGTTATTATTTGCTGCGGATCGGTCATTTGCTGGGCAACAAGACATATTGGGAGGATGGAATCCGGCAATATCACGGGCATGAAGAATTTTTGCAGGACCCGGATACGAATTTGTATTACCATGGCTGGGATCATGCGAACCAAAGCCGCATGTCGGGCATATACTGGGCGCGCGGCAATTCATGGGCAGCACTCACGATGGCCAAGGCGCTGAAATGTGTCGAGGTGCAGCATCCATCCTACATGATCATTGACGGCTCACTGCGTGACCAACTCAATGCACTGGTGCGGCTGCAATCCCCCGAAGGGCTATGGCATACGGTGCTGAACGATGATACCTCTTATCTGGAAACCTCTGGTTCGGCAGGAATTGCGACTGCTTTGCTTATGCAGGGCCGATTGTTTAACAAATACACGCAAAAGGCGATTGACGGTATCCTTTCCCGCATTAAAGAGGACGGCACAGTGACTGGCGTATCCGCTGGAACTGCTGTAATGAACGATATAGATGGCTACCGAAACGTACCCTACAAACGCATTCAGGGGTGGGGTCAGGGCTTGGCGCTTGCTTTTCTGGCTGAACTGCTGCGTACCCAGGAGAATCCGTACGGGTAGAAAAGAGGCATAGAGATGTAAAAGTATTCATAGCTGAAAGGAGGCCATTGGCATGGGAGATACTGAACGGTCACAGGAAAAGGCGGCTAATCAGCCGCAAGGAAGCTTATTCTGGGTCATTCCCGACGGGTATATTCCACCGGAAAGCCGGGGAGAGCTGCTCAGTCATGAAAGTATATGTGTGCTGAACTGTGGAAACTGTGCGGCAAAGCTGAGCATAGACATTTATTTTGAAGACCGCGAGCCGTTGGAGGGAATGATCGAGGTGGTGGAAGGAAGACGAACCCGCCATATCCGAACAGCCTCGCTGGAAAAGTCCGGCGAACGGATTCCGACAGGTATTCCTTACGCAATTACGGTCACTAGCGATGTGCCCATCATTGTACAATATAGTAGACTGGACACCACACAGCCGGAACTGGCATTAATGAGTGTCATGGCGTACCCGGTCTAGTCCGACGAAGGGCAAAGAAGATAAAAAAGAAATCTCCAGGCTGGAATTGCCCAGCTTGGAGATTTCTTTTTTAAGACAAGATTTGTGCCTGCTCTTAGTCCATTATTGGGATTTTGCCGAAGTTGTTTTGATCGGCGCGAAGCTTTTTCGTCCTCCGAAATTGGTGCCCACTACACCGATAATAATCACCACAGCACCAATAATGTGATAGTAGGCAAGCTGCTCTTTCAAAATGTAAGCACCGGCAATCATGGAGATAAGGGTGGATAAATTACCAATCACACTCATTTTGGAGGCTTCGATCCACTTCAAGGCAAAGCTCGATAACAGCGAGGTGACGAGGGTAGACAGTATGCCCAGATAAGCCAGTGCTAGCCAATAATCTGGCTTTACCAGCGGCGCGGTATAGGCGCTCATAGAGCCGTCTATGGCATGATACCCCAAGGCCGCCAGGTTAAAAACGATACATCCTAAAATGGAGGTAACGTAGGTCAACTCCATCGGACTGTACTTTTGCGTTAATGGACGAGCCAGCACGTTATAGCCAGATAGGCATATAGCAGAGAGCACGAGCAGAACAATGCCGCCAAAGCTATTGGAAGCTAACGGTGCTCCGCTCTTCATCACAAATATAAAAACCACGCCAAAGACAGAGAGTAGTAAGGAAATCTTTTGAAGCACTGTTGTGCGCTCTTTAAGAAAATAGGAGGCTAACAGAAGTGTAAAGATAGGAACGGTAGCTTGAATAATTCCACCTTCCGATGAAGAAGTGCTCATCAGCCCGAACGCTTGTAAGGGGAAAAAAGTAAAGGTGAAAGCAGCGCCAATGGCAAGATACGCAGCACATCACGCCACTTGATATTGATTTTAATCCAACCCAGCAGCACTGGAATAGTCAAAGCAATCAATGACAACGCGAAGCGGTGGGCGATCACATCCAGTGGGCTTGCCTCCGTCACTGTCAGTTTTACAAATAAAAATGAGAAGCCAAGTATAGCTGCATAGCTGAGAGCTGCCAGATAGGCGACCCCATTTCTGGAACGACTGTGCATAATAAACCTCCGTAATCATGATCTCAACTTGTGGTTCTCTCAATATAACCGGATGGTATAACCAGATACAATTCATAAATTTCACAACTGTACGGGTACAGTTGTGAAATGAAAAAGAGCTGGAACGCAGTCCCAGATGTCGGATACCCATCTTTAAGACTACTTCCAGCTCTCATTCTATTCATATTTTATCGCTTACTGCTCTGCTTATTTACCTTGTGACATCGCGCGGAACGAATCGTCCGCTGCTTCCAGCGTGGCATCCACGTCTTCGTCCGTATGCGCTGTTGTGAGGAACCAAGCTTCGAACTTGGATGGAGCCAGATGGATACCACGATTCAGCATGTGACGGAAGAAGGATGCGAACGCTTCGCTATCCGTGTCCTGCGCCTGTGCATAGTTCGTGATTGGATGATCGCAGAAATGCGTCGAGAACGCTCCGCGAATGCGGTTGATCGTCAATGGCACGCCGTAGCGATCAGCGGAAGACTGAATACCGTCCGTCAGTCTCACAGCCAGACGCTCCATCTCTTCATACACGCCTTCCCCTTGAAGAACTTCAAGACAGGCGATGCCTGAAGAGATGGAAGCCGGGTTGCCTGCCATTGTACCTGCCTGATAGGCTGGGCCGAGTGGGGCAACCTGCTCCATGATCTGCTTGCTGCCGCCGTAGGCACCAATCGGCAGACCACCGCCCATGATTTTGCCCAGCGCGGTCAAATCCGGCTGAATCGCATCATGATTGTCCAGACCTGCATACGTTTGGGTTGAGCCGTAGTGGAAGCGGAAGGCGGTAATGACCTCGTCATAAATGACAAGGGAGCCGTTCGCCCGCGCCATCGAGCACAGCCCTTCCAGATAGCCTGGCTGTGGCATCACCATGCCGAAATTACCGACAATCGGTTCCACCATGACTGCCGCCACATCGTCGCTCCAGCGCTCCAAAGCTTGGCGCAATGCGTCAAGGTCATTGAATGGCACAGTAATGACCTCGCTCGCAATGTTGGTTGTAATGCCTGCGCTGTCAGGTATGCCCAGTGTGGAAGGGCCGGAGCCTGCGGCTACAAGTACCAGATCCGAGTGACCGTGGTAGCAACCGGCAAATTTGATGATCTTGTTCCGCCCAGTATAGGCCCGTGCCACACGAATCGTCGTCATGACCGCTTCTGTGCCGGAATTCACAAACCGGACTTTATCCATAGAAGGAATGGCCTCTTTTAGCATCTTGGCCAGTTTGATTTCCAATGCCGTCGAGGTTCCATACAATACGCCATTCGCAGCCGCTTCGCTGATGGCCTTGGTAATATGGGGGTGAGCATGTCCGGTAATAATAGGGCCGTAGGCCGCCAAATAATCGATATACCGATTATCATCCTCATCCCAGAAATGAGCGCCTTGGGCGCGTTTCATGAATACTGGAGCGCCACCGCCCACAGCTTTAAAGGAGCGTGAAGGGCTGTTAACGCCCCCGACAATATGCTCCAGGGCTTCTTTATATAGTGCTTCGGAGTTTTCCCGTTTCATCATCAAAACTTCCTTTCCGTTCATTAAAATAGGGTATACACACGCCAAAGGGCAGCGTTCACGGCTGCCCCTGCATACATCATTATAGCTCTTTTTGTCCTGTCTTTGTTGTTGATTGTGTGGAAGCATCCTCAGTACTGGTTTTATTGCCTCCTGTAAAGGAAGCTTTATCCGTCTTGGAGGACGATGCACTATCCGGCTGTTTCGTTTCGTTTTGATCCTTATTTTGTTCCTGTGTTTGTGTAGGAGGATTATTAAATATATCCTGTACATAAGATTTCAGTTCTTCCGGATCACGGACGGTAAGAACTGCCGCGCCGCCCACATTTTCTTCGCCAAGCAGCTTCATCGGTGGAACCTGTTCGCTGCCTGCAAAGCTGCTTTGGTACCCCACATTCGCTAGCTTCCACATATCGTTAACACTGAGATTCGTATCAATGTACGGGTTAACCTGCTCTAAAATGCTTGGCAGATTAGCAATGGAAGTCGTAGTCTGCATTTTCTGGGCTACAGCCTCCAAAAATGCCCGTTGCCGTCCGGAACGGGAGAAGTCGGACATGGCATCGTGGCGGAATCGCACATATTGAAGCGCCGTCTTACCGTCCAGATGCTGCATACCCTTTTTCAAATCAATATCGTATTCATGCTTATCCGCATTACTTGTATAATGCATATCCTTTTCCACTTCAAAATCAATGCCGCCTACAGCGTCCACTAGTTTAATAAAGCCTTGGAAATCCGTATACACATAATATTGCACTGGGATGCCCAATAGATCGCCAGCCGTCTTCATGGCCGTATTGGGTCCGTGAGTAATGGCGGTGTTGATCCGATTTTTTCCGTAGCCGGGAATATCCACGTACGTATCACGCAAAATAGAGAACAGGTGCATTTTTTTCTTCACAGGGTCCAGCGATACAACCATCATGCTGTCCGATCGGGGGACTTCCCCTTTCTGGATGCCACGACCATCGACACCCATCAGCAAAATGTTGACCATATCGGTACCTTCCCACTTGGGCGGTTCTGGTGTACGAACCTGATCGACCTGCTTTACATTTTTGAAGGGGGAGTTAGCACCCTCTTTATGCAGATTATCCAGCTGATTATAAATGGATGTAAAATAGTACACGGCAAAGCCGACAATCGCGACGATTACCACGGCTAGAACCGACCATATCGTCCTTTTGGTTCTGCTTGTCATGGATGCTCTCCCTTTCGCTTTTCAGTTCATTACATTATAATTTCTTTTTGGAGCACAATCAATTTAACTATGGATTTTACAAATCCTGATTGAGAGGTATAACATGCTGGCAATTGATGTGCAGGATCTGCGCAAAACATTTAAGGTTCAAAAAAACCGCGAGGGCTTAAAAGGCGCCTTCCTTGATTTATTCGCCCGCGAATACAACGAGGTGGCTGCGGTCAAAGATATATCCTTCCGTATTCCGCAAGGGGAAATATGCGGTTATATTGGTGAGAACGGGGCTGGAAAGTCCACCACGATTAAGATGTTGACAGGTATTCTCGTGCCAACATCGGGACATCTCAAGGTGGGGGGCTATGTCCCTTATGAGGATCGCGAGAAGTTTGTAGGTAACATAGGCGTTGTTTTTGGTCAGCGCAGCCAGCTTTGGTGGGACATCGGCGTGATCGAGTCTTTTCAACTGCTGCGCAAAGTATATCAGGTTCCGGCTATGGACTTCAAACGCAGGCTGGATGAGCTGGTAGAAAGGCTGCAATTGCAGGATTTGCTAAGCCGCCCGGTGCGCAAACTTAGTCTTGGACAACGGATGCGTTGTGAGCTGGTAGCTGCTTTGCTGCACAATCCGTCGATTGTTTTTCTGGACGAGCCGACCATTGGGCTTGATATTATGGTAAAGTCCGAAATTCGTGAGTTTTTGAAGGACATGAACCGGGAACACGGGACCACTATTTTGCTGACGACCCATGATTTACAGGATATTGAGGCGCTGTGCTCGCGCGTCATTATGTTGGATGATGGGAATATCATTTATGATGGTGGACTGGATGATCTCAAGGCTCGTTGGGGGACAGGTCGGGAAGTACGGTTTCAATTTGGTACGACGACTGGGCTGGAGCAATTGCAGGCATGGACAGCCGATATGCCATTGACGTGGACTATGGATAACGATTTGGCTGCCAAGGTGTGGATTCCTCTTCATATTAATGTATCGGATGTGCTGGCTAGCGTAGTTGGCCGCACGGACATTACGGATATCAAAATCATTGAAACCAACACGGATGATATCGTTCGCAGTATCTATCAGTCTGGCTCGGCAGAACGCCAAGGCAATCCGCTAGTGGAGGCCAAAGTTCATGCTTAGCGTATATACCGATTTTATTCGTATCCGATTTCTCACGATGCTTGCTTATCGTGTGAACTATTATTCGGGCATACTTATTTATTCCATGAATATCGGCGTGTATTATTTCACATACAAAGCGATATATGGCGATGCGGGTAGTATTGGAGGCTTTACTGCTGCTCAGATGACGACCTATGTAGCCGTATCGTGGATGGCGAGAGCCTTTTATTTTAACAATCTGGATCGCGAAATATCGACAGATATTCGTGATGGAAGCATTGCTATTCAGATGATCCGACCTTATAACTATGTACTTGTTAAGTTTATGCAGGGACTCGGTGAGGGGATGTTTCGCTTCCTCTTGTTTATGATTCCGGGCATGGCGATTGCGATGCTGCTGTTCCCCGTGAAGCTTCCCAGTGACCCGGTAGCCTGGATTGGTTTTCTGGTCATGCTGTTTTTCAGCTTTCTGATCAACACTCAGATTAATATTATTACGGGCTTGACGGCCTTTTTTATCGAAAACAATGAGGGCATGATGCGTATGAAGCGCGTAGTCGTAGACCTGTTTTCTGGGTTGATTTTGCCAATTAGCTTGTTTCCGGGCTGGCTGGCAACAATTTCCCAATGGATGCCGTTTCAGGCAATTACTTATTTGCCGGGCTCTGTATTTACGGGACGTGTAAAAGGCGTTGGCATATGGAATGTGCTGGGTATTCAAATCATTTGGCTGGTCGTTCTGCTCGTGCCGATGATCATCATTTGGCGGCTGGCGCGCAGACGTCTGTTCGTGCAGGGAGGGTAAGCCGATGATGTACTATTTGGGTCTCATTAGCGAATATTTGAAAAATTACATGAAGTCACGGCTCACCTATCGTGCCGATTTTTGGGTAGAAGTCATTTCGGATCTGCTCTTTCAGGCCACGAATCTTATTTTTATTTTAGTTATATTTATGCATACAGACAGCTTGGGTGGCTGGAGTGAAAATGAGGTCGTGTTCGTTTATGGATTTTTTATGGTTCCTTACGGACTGTTTAGTTGTTTCGTTAATCTTTGGAACTTTAGCGAGCGTTATATTGTAAAAGGTGAACTCGACCGAGTAATGACCCGTCCTGCGTATAATCTATTCCAGATTTTCCTTGAAAATGTGGACCCACCCGCGCTGGTTGGCTCAGTGATTGGTCTGATTATTATGGGGATCAGCGGCGCACAGATGGATTTGGCTATGGAGTGGTGGTTCGTACCAGCGTTGATCGTTTTGAGTTTAAGTGCCGTGGCGATCTATACGGGTATATACACCATATTGACTTCTCTTTCATTCTTTTCGGATGCGCCCACAGGAATTATTCCGCTCATGTACAATATTCAGGGCTACGGACGTTATCCGGTAACGATCTATAACCGTGCCATTCAGGTTGTGCTGACTTGGATACTGCCTTTTGCTTTTGTTGGCGTATATCCCGCTTCCCTGTTCCTTCAACGAGAGGACATGCGCCATATGGCGCTCTTAACTCCTGTGATGGGAATTGTCTTTCTCACACTAGGCTTACTGGCTTGGAACTGGGGGATTCGGCGTTACCGGGGTGCTGGCTCATAGGGCGGATGATATAAGAACCCCTACAAGATAGGAGATGATAAGATGTCCACGACATTGACCGTTATTGGAGAAGGGGCACCAGACTTTGAACTGCCTGGAAGTGAGGGCAAGAGTGTCAAGCTGTCGGATTATCGAGGCAGTAGAGTATTGTTGTACTTTTATCCCAAGGATTTGACCTCTAGCTGTTCGACCCAGGCTTGCGATTTTCGAGATAAACATTCAGAGTTTGAAGGTTTGAACACCGTGATTATGGGCATAAGCCCTGATCCACTTAAGCAGCATGACAAGTTTATTGCCAAGTACGGTCTACCTTTTCAGTTGTTATCTGATGAAGAGCATCAGGTGGCTGAGATATATGGTGTATGGCAGCAAAAACAAATGTACGGCAAGCAGTACATGGGCATTGTTCGCTCTACGTTCCTTATTGATGAGAATGGCATTTTAGTTCATGAATGGCGCGGTTTAAGAGTAAAAGGACATATTGATGCTGCGCTGGCTTACATTCAGGACATGGCATAAGTTATGAAAAACCTTTTGGAATCGCGTTATGCTTTTTAAGCGTCGGTTTCAGAAGGTTTTTTGTTAATGTTTAGATATGTTTTGCCGCTGCTTCCACTTTTGCCGGCAGAGGTAAACAATCCATAAAAGAAGTGGAATGATCAAGCCGTTCGTATAATGCCAGGCTGCCATGGGATAAACAAGAGTTCTTACATAATAAAACACATTGGGGGTTACCAAAATGGTCATTCCATACACAAGCGCCCCCGCAGGTATAATAAAAGGTTGAACATTAGAAATTCGAAACAACTGGGTTATACCGAAAGTAAAGGCAAAGAAGAAAATGACTCCCTTAAAATAAGCGACTAGTGCCCAGAGCAAAGCAACCAGTGATTCAATGCGTGTAATATAATTCAGCTCATTAATTTTGGTTGAAAGGGCAGATGAAATGTATGGACTGTGGTTGGTCACGAAGGGTCCAATCACAAGCAGGGAGAGCAGCAGAAAGAGGCTAATCAGTACTCCGCCTAGAAGCGATGCGAGCAGCATATCCCTTTTAAAATGACCTTTTTTGTTGACAAAAGGGAAAACCATGAGCATGATAGACATTCCGGCAAAAGGCATTGCCGCGCCTGGAACCATCCCTTTAGCAACTGGAGCGAGCCCGTTTTCCAAAACAGGACGTACATTAGAAAGGTGAATTTGTGGTAGCAGCGCTAGGATCAAGCCACTAAAAATGAATATATACACAGGTATCAAAATCTCGCTAACCCGACTAAAGGCTTCAATTCCCGCTAATGCAGCAAGCACAAGCATCAAAACTTCCATCGCCAGTAGAACGCGCAAAGGAGTGTCCTCAAATATCTGTGTAGTCAGATAATCACCTACCTCTCTCGCATTAAGGACGACACCCATGAAGAAATAAAACAAATACCAGCAGGAGATAATGGTTCCGAACACGGGCCCCAAAATTTTGCGAATCGCTTCAATAAGTGTAAGATTCGGGTGGAGTTCATGAACGCGAATAAGCACGTAAATAATGATTAAGCCCAGCGGGATGGACAGTATGGAGCTGATCCAGGCATCCTGATGAGCAATATGTGTAATCATAGTCGGATAGATTAAGAGCATATCCCCGATTAAACTCATAAACATCAGGACAGTCACTTGCCGAACGCTAATACGTGCTTTTTTTGACATGTGGCTGTCTCCTTTCTAAAAACCAAATACATGTGATACAAAAGCGTTAACAGGGTTGTAGATGATTTCAATCAGCACCAGCGGGCTTGGCGTAACCTCTGATTTAGCGGCAAGGACACTAAGCCATGTGCCTATTCCGAGCATAATGATGTACACGAACATATCTTTAAAGCGATGTTTTCGATACAAGCCTGGCAAATCTTTGGCAGCAATGGCTAGACCGATACAGATAATAACAGTGGTGATTAGCACGGTGAAGGCTCCTTCCGTTAAAGGGTGTGGATCAACTGGGTTCCAGGCTGTGGCGGCCTTTCGATCTTAACTTGTATACGATAAGCAGCAGCGAAGGAAGGACAACAGAATCCGTCAAATCCCAATAAATCCAGGCATGGACGATCGTATCCAGATAGTAAGTAATATTAGGCGCCGACACGATAATCAGACCAAACAGGATCATGAAGCTAGGACCAAGAAAGGTCCGAACATTATTTAATCGCAGTAGCTGAGTCATTCCTAAGGTAAAGGCATAGAAGTGTAAAATGGTTTTAACAAAGGTAGTGATAATCCAGGCAGTACTCATCATGGATTCAATTCTCTGCAAGAAATTTCCTATGTTGATCTTTTTAGATAGCGTATAAGAGGTGTACACGCTATGTTCGGTTACAAAAGGGCCCAGCACCAGGAGAGAAACTAGGAGTAGTACGCTTAACAGAATACTGGCAGCAAGTCCGGAAAGTAAAACGGATTTTTTTAGACCCGGTTTTTTGCTCACATAGGGAAAAATCATGAGTAAAAAAGCTAGTTCACCGAATGGGTAGGAGAGCGCAAATAGGCTGCCCTCCATAATTTTAGGAATACCTTGCTCCATAATGGGCTTAAGCTGCTGACTGTCACATTGGGGAAGCAAGCATAGGATTAAAAACAAAGCAAAAGCCAAGCATAATGGAAATAAGATTTGAGCCGTACGCGCAATGGGTTCCAATCCCATATACATCCCCCACATCAGCACAAGGATGAAGAGTAAATTGATCACGGGAAGAGGCGTCATCACATAGGTCTGACTGTTCATAAAATCTCCGACTTCTCTTAAATAAATCGCTGAATTCATCATTAAATGGAACAAATACCATATTGAAATGAGGGCGCCTAGCCACGGACCCAAAATTCGCTGGCAGAGCTGAACAAAGGTGAGATCAGGATACAGCTGATGTACCCGCAGGAGTAACAGTAGTACAGCCAGTCCTGCAGGGATGCTAAGTAATGAGCTGATCCAGGCATCCTGCTTGGATATGCTAGTAATGAGGGAGGGGTATACCAGTACACAGTCTCCAATAATACTCAAAAATACGAGTACGGCTATATTTGTAATGCTGATACGCCCTTTCTCCTCCACCAAGCTCACTCCTTTATTTCTTTTTGGAACGATTCAAACAAGGAACCAATTTTTTTGATCGTAGTCTTTGCCTTGTATTCAATCTGTAAATCCATAAATGGATTTTCTTTTTCTTCTTTTAGTCTTTTCCAAAGCTCTGGTTTGGACTGGTGGATCAGTTGACCAAAGCCGAATATGTCTGACTTAAACTCACGTCGAACAGTCTCTACGGAATGCTTCATAATTTCAACGATTTTTTCATTGCTTGCGGCCTCAATTTCTTTGATATCAGCCATACTGCTTAACTTCATATGCTTACAGTTGACCTCTCGTACTGTGCTGTCGTTAGTAACGGATATGGAGATAACAGGCTCTCCATCGCGAATAAGCACTTTTTTTTGGGTGTTACTGCTTAAGGTTAATAAGGCAATGTTCCCCCCTCCCTGACAGTCGGCATGTCCTGTAGTTGACTCCACTGTATTCCGAATGTAGTTGAACCCTTTGCTGTCTTGATTATTGATCCAGCCCAGCAAGCGGTCTTTCTCTAATACACCAATGCCAGAGAACCTTAGTATGGTTCCAGGAGATATGCTTTTGGTGGCATCTACACCTTTTTCATTGGACGATTCTATATCCCCCACTGCTTCCAATGCGGGTAGAGTGGACTGGATGTCTGGATTAGCCAAGTCGCTCAGCAATTGATCCATGGTTACTTTGGTGGCAGGAGCCCATGTTTTAGTTAACGTATCCAATGAAGCAAACATTTTATTGGCTGGCAACTTTTCCAGTGGAGTGGGGATCTTTAACATCGTAGAGGCCTTATTATTTTTAGCTATCGCAATATAAAAGTCGCTTCTGGTAAAAGGCTCTCGCATCAAGGCTTCAATCGCATCCGAAATTCCTCTTCTCGCGTACTCTTCACCTAAAATCAGCATACGAATATGAGATAAATAGATGGATCGCGGGCTTGTATCCGTCATTTTTTGAATAGCCTCTTGAATCGTGGGCGCAGTAGCCTCATAAGTAACAACTGGTGAGCCTGAGCTGGGTGAGGATTTGGAGGCTACAGCAGAAGGAATGACCACCTGAGCAGTCACCTGATATTGGTCTCCTTCCATGTCCACTCCGATCCCAATAGCGATGCCCAGCTCGTTTAATTCTTTACGATCCCAGCAACCACCTAATAGTAATGCAATCAGTCCCCAGACGAAGAACAAATGTATGGTCTGTTTCATGGCTGATCCCTTCTGGTTTTCGATTTATTGCCAATCCGTCTTTTTTTCGTTTTTTGACGAATTGTATTTTGGATAGAGATGGATTGAGGCCGTGTCTTCATGCGAGGCCAAGGTAGGCGAAACAGCGTATCTTTTATATCGCTTTCCACATAGGGACCAAACGGGCTCATATAAGATACTCCGAACGATCGCAGACTGGTTAAGTGCAACAAAAGTACGATTAACCCCATCAATATTCCCAGAAGTCCAAAGGCTGCCGCTAGCATCATTAAGGCGAAGCGAACAATACGAACCGCTATCGATAAACCATTTTCTGGAATAACATAGCTGGAGATCGCTGTGATTGACACAATAATGACCATAGCCGCCGAGACCACTCCTGCATCCACGGCTGCTTGTCCAATGACCAGTGTACCTACAATGGATACGGCTTGCCCGACGGTCTTGGGAATTCGAACTCCTGCTTCACGCAAAATTTCATAAGTTATTTCCATGAGCATCGCCTCGACAAAAGCCGGAAACGGTACGCCTTCTCTTTGTGCAGCGAGACTGACCAATAAGTTTGTAGGAATCATCTCTTGATGAAAGGTAGTTACCGCAATATATACTGCTGGCGCAAGCATAGCGATAAAAAAAGAAAAGAAGCGTAGCATACGCAGCAAAGTGCTGATGTCAGCACGCTGGTAATAATCCTCTGCCGACTGGAAAAATTGAACGAACAATGCAGGTATCAGCAGAACAAATGGTGTTCCGTCCACCAAAATAGCAATTCGCCCTTCCAGCAGGCTGGCAGCGACTGAATCCGGACGCTCGCTGTTATAAATGGTTGGGAATGGAGTGAAGGTCTCATCCTGAATCTCCTCTTCGATGTAACCCCCTTCCAGGATTCCGTCAATATCAATTCGGTCCAAACGATCTCTCAGTTCCTGAATAACTCCTTCGTCAGCGATTCCTTTGATATACATCACGGACACATTGGTATGAGTCACTTGACCGATCTGTCTTGTTTCCATCCACAGCCGCGGATCACGGATTCGCCTACGTATTAGAGCTGTATTGGTACGCAAATTTTCAGTAAAACCCTCCATTGGACCCCGTACAACAGTCTGGGATTGGGGCTCGCTGACATTGCGATCCTCCCAACCGACCGCATCAATCCATATGCCCTTTGCGTATCCATCCAGCAAAATGATAATACTGCCGGATAACATTTGATTGAATAGGGCGTCCATTTCATCCACACTACCTGAGTGACCCGCAATTAAAACCTGATCCTTTAAATAGTCAAATGGCTCTACGTCCTCCGGTACATGATGTTCGTTTACCCGCATCAATGAACGCAGGACGGAATCATGAAGTAATTGAGTGTTGACCAGACCATCGATATAAAACAGAGCTGCTGGCCATTTTTGCATCCATAATAGCTCTTTAATGATTACATCTCCGCTGTTTCCAAAGGAGCTCTCGATATGATTTACATTATCTTTCAAGTTAGAGGATACATGAGTAAGTGGACAACTTTTATTCTGATTTGGCATACGTAAAATCCTCCGATATTGGAGTTTGTTGGCTTAGTATGCTCTGAATATATGGATTTATGCCTTGACGGCTGCAAAGTAATCTGATGATTAGTGCTAAATGGTTAATTATATTTTTGTTTAATTTATGGAGTCTGTCGTATTAGAACTGATTAGAATGGTAGATTGGCAGTACAGGGAGTTATTCGCTGCAGGTAACATTAATGGAATTGGGGGGGCGTTTCTCCGTATAGCTTTGTTGGCTTTAATATAACGGCTTATGGGTTCGGGATTTAGCGTAGGTGTCTTACTGTCTAGTGGGTGATTCCTTTTTTGGTCCTGTCATCTACGGAGGGTCTGCTTATTACCCGCATATTTGGAAACATTATTAATGCAGGAGACCCCATTGTATTTACAGGGTCCATTGTTGGGTATGCTGACGACGTAGAACCAAGGTATCATCGGATTGTCTATGTTTGGAGCAGGGGTAGCTCGAATCATGAGCCGCGAATGTGGGCTCGGCTGAAGGAGTTTAACTATTCCGTGTCATCCTTGTGGCTGGTTTTTACTGATTTTTTGGATTTGTATAGCGATCCAAACAGGAAGCTTCTCCATCGATATATAAAATACAGCAGGATTACGAATCCAACCGCTGCTGCGATTCGTAGTGCGTACAGCTCTACCAAATGGAAAATAGCATCCCATTGCGGGCCAAACAGCTTGCCGATGCTTAGAAAGAGGACGACCCAGAATAAAGCACCGCTGTAAGCATACAGGACAAATTTACGGAAAGAAAGAGCTATAATTCCAGCAAAATAGCCGGTAAAATGCCTGACACCTGGGATGAAATATCCAAGGAAAATAAGCCAGTATCCATAACGTTGAAACCATTTTTGTGTTTTCTGTAGCTTGTCCGGCGATAACAAAACCCATTTGCCATATTTCTGAATAAAGGGAAGTCCAGCCCATTTTCCAATAAAGTAGGTAATGGTCATACCGATGGTTGTGCCCAAAAAAGCTAACAGCACCAGCTTGCTGAAATCCAGAGCACCGGCATAGGAGAGATATCCCGCATAAGCCATCGTGGTTTCCCCGGGAAAAGGCAAGGCAATAAACTCCAGCAGCAAGCCGAAAAAAAGGACGCCGTATCCATATTCTTCGAACAATTGCGCAATCCATTTCAGCACATCCATCGTGTACACTCCTACGGGCAGATTAAGTAATTTAGAATCAATTTATTTTATCAATCTTTTCATGACCACTCAACTATGGTTGATTTCTTGACGTGTTGTTTTATCGTTGCGTATAATGAAACGAACAATTGAGGGAGGCACGGTAATGAATAAGCCTAATGAAATCGTTGTAGTTCTCGATTTTGGAGGACAATACAACCAGTTAATTGCAAGAAGAATTCGGGATCTCGGCGTATATAGCGAGCTCCTTCCATACAATACGCCTGCGGAGAAGCTGAGAGAGCTGGCGCCGAAAGGAATTGTTTTCTCAGGCGGACCTTCCAGCGTATACACAGACAATGCTCCTCAGGTGGATCGGGCAATTTATGATCTTGGCATCCCTATCTTTGGTATTTGTTATGGCATGCAGCTGATGGCCCACCAACTGGACGGTAAAGTAGAACGTGCGGGCAAGCGTGAATATGGCAAAGCAGACGTGCAATTCAATGAGGATGCCCGTTTGACTAAAGGGCTGGATTCTCGTCAAACGGTATGGATGAGCCATGGCGATCACGTTACAGATCTGCCAACTGGCTTTACACTGGATGCGGGAACAGAGAGTGCTCCGATTGCTGCGATGAGTAACCTGGAGCGGAATCTGTATGCGGTACAATTCCATCCAGAGGTGCGTCATTCTGTTCAAGGTAATGAGATGATTAGCAACTTCCTGTATGAAGTGTGTGGTTGTGAAGGCAACTGGACCATGGAATCGTTCATTGAAGAGCAAATCCGTGAAATCCGCCAGCAAGTAGGCGACAAGAAAGTACTGTGCGCTTTAAGTGGCGGCGTGGATTCTTCCGTCGTAGCCATGCTTATTCACAGAGCTATCGGCGACCAACTGACATGTATGTTCATTGATCACGGACTGCTGCGCAAAGGTGAAGCCGAAAGTGTAATGGAGACGTTCGTTGGTAAATTTGATATGAAAGTTGTCAAAATTGATGCACGTGAGCGTTTCCTGTCCAAACTGGCAGGAGTGGATGATCCGGAACAAAAACGTAAAATCATCGGTAACGAGTTTATTTACGTCTTTGAAGAAGAATCCGCTAAATTCGATGATTTTGACTTCCTGGCACAAGGCACGTTGTACACAGATATTGTAGAGAGCGGAACAGCAACGGCACAAACTATCAAGTCGCACCATAACGTGGGCGGTTTACCGGAAGACATGAAGTTCAAACTGATCGAGCCACTGAATGCTTTGTTCAAGGATGAAGTGCGTAAAGTCGGCGAAGAATGTGGACTTCCGGCCGAAATTGTATGGCGTCAGCCATTCCCAGGTCCGGGTCTTGCCATCCGTGTATTGGGCGAAGTGACAGAGGACAAGCTCAAGATTGTCCGTGATTCTGACTTTATTTTGCGCGAGGAGATTGCCAAAGCGGGTCTGGATCGGGAGATTTGGCAATACTTCACCGCTCTGCCGAATATGAAGAGTGTTGGCGTTATGGGCGATGCCCGTACGTATTCCTACACTGTAGGTATTCGCGCAGTAACCTCAATCGACGGTATGACCGCCGACTGGGCACGTATCCCTTGGGACGTGTTGGAGAAAATCTCCGTTCGTATTGTCAACGAAGTGGACAACGTCAATCGTATCGTGTACGACGTAACTTCCAAACCACCAGCAACGATCGAATGGGAATAGGCACTAAAGTTAAGAGGTTAAGAACTTTTTTAGTCAAAGTTCTTAACCTCTTTTATTAATACATTGAAAACATATGTTCCTAATTATTTAATTGGAAGATAGAATTTAGCATGGACTAATATCATATATAAAATATATAATTTAATGGGTTGAAGCGATGGTTATTCTTCAGTGTCTTAAAATTTATTTATAAAATGATTGGGAAAAGTAGGTAATAAGTATGAATGTAAGTATCTTTTCTTTTTTTTCGGGTTCTGGATTTTTAGATTTAGGATTTGAAAAATCTGGGTATAAAATCGTTGAGGTAAATGAATTTTATGAACCTTTTTTAAAAGCATATAAATTTTCACGTCAAGAAATGCAAATACAGTCTCCTAAATATGGTTATCATGCTGAAGATATTAGTACTTATTTAGATAGCAATAGTTTGAAACAAAAGATTATAAATGAGAGAAAAGAAGGAGTAGTTGGATTTATTGGCGGCCCCCCTTGCCCCGATTTTTCCTCGGCGGGAAAAAATAAGGGGAGTGATGGTGATAATGGTAAATTGACAAAAACCTACTTTGAACTAATAGTGAAAGAAAAGCCGGATTTTTTTCTGTTTGAAAATGTTAAAGGACTATTGAGAACAAAAAAACATAAAATTTTTTATGACGAAATGAAGAATATGCTTAATATGAATGGTTATATTCTTCAGGATAGATTATTAAATGCTTTACAATATGGGGTGCCACAGGATAGAGAAAGAATATTTATGGTGGGCTTCTTAAAAAAATCTTTGAAAGAAAATTATATTAAAGTTGAAAAGCTGATTGAGAATTTTGAATGGGGAGTTAAGCAATATAATCTAGAAGAAATAAAAAACTATAACTGGCCAGATCTTTCCGATTATTTGGTTGACGAGGATTTAGATATGCCTAATAACATTAGACCTGAATTAACTATTGAGTATTGGTTTAAAGAAAATGATGTATATAATCATTTTAATTCAGCTGATTATTTCAAGCCTCGGCAGGCCTTAGAAAAATTTAATACTATTTCAGAAGGAGATATTTCAAAAAAATCTTTTAAACGGTTGCACAGATGGAGATATTCTCCAACGGCGGCTTACGGGAATAATGAAGTACATCTACATCCTTATAAGAGTAGAAGAATATCTGCATCTGAAGCACTAGCTATTCAATCATTACCAAAAGAATTCGTTTTGCCTGAATCAATGACTTTAACAGATAAATTTAAAACAATAGGTAATGGTGTTCCGTATTATATGTCACATGGAATTGCTAAGAGTTTATATAAGTTAATTTCTAACATATTTTAATATTGGAGTGCGAACAACATGTACGAATATAGCTTAATGAAAAGTGAATTAACACAATTAAAACCAGCTGAATTTTATATGAAGTATATAGTGAAATCATATAACTGGTATTTTGAAGAATATTCAAATGGCGAGAACGAGACAGTAACTGAGAAAATTGATACTTTTAAAGAAATAGTCACAAAAAATTTTGAAATTAGTTTTCATAGTGTTCAGATGGTGGGGAGTGCTAAAATAGGTTTTAGTTTGTCTCCACATAAAGGACTTCGTGAATTTGTAAAACAATCAATAAATGATAATGACAAAGTTTCTGATATAGATTTGGCAATAGTCTCAGACTCCTTATTTGAAGAGATATGGAGAGCGATGAGAAAATATAAATCAACTTACTATATGTCAAACTACCAAAGAGTTGCTAATTCAGTGTTTTTAGGATATATAAATGATAAAGATTTTACGAATATGCCTAACTTTAATTCTGAAATAGAAACTATGATTAATAATACTAATAGAGAATTAATAGAAGAGTTATCAATTATTCATCCAATATCTTATAGAATATATAGGTCATGGGAAGATTTGGAGGAATATCAACTTACTAGTATCGAAAAAGCAAGGAGTGCTAATTGTGCAATTTAAATTTACTGAGAATACTAAATCTGTAAGAGAGATTCATGCAATGTTCAAAAAGAAAGAATTAATAGTGGATAATTCTTATCAAAGAAGATCTGTTTGGATAGAAAAAGATCAGATTCGATTGGTAGAGACAATGCTATTAAATTTTGTAATACCATCTATTTACTTCTGGCAAAGCGAAACTGACCCTGATACTGGTGATGCCATAACACATATTGTGGATGGACAACAAAGAATCAAAGCGATAATCAATTTTATTGATAATGAGTTTTGTTTGAAAGAAAACTCTTTATTAGAAGAATCGATGAAAAAATCTTTTAGTGAAAAATATTTCCGAGATTTAAATGACGAAGAGAAAAAAAGTATTTGGAATTATAGATTATCAGTTATTGAAATTGATTTAGAGGCAAAAAAAAGTGATATTATTAAAATGTTTGATCGATTGAATCTAACTGAATATACTTTGAATGAGCAAGAAAAACGTAATGCTATTAAAGGGTTATTTCATGAATTAGCAGAAGAAATAGCATCTAATAATTTTTGGAATGACATAAATTTTTTTACGGGGCAAGATGTGAGAAGAATGAACGATGTTCAGTTTAGTGCGACTATTATATTGTTATGGAGAAACGGAATAATAGAACAGTCAAATGCATCTTTAGCGATCAATAAGTCCTATGAAGAATTTAAAGTGAATTATCCCGATAAAGAGAGGGACCATAATAACATTATAAAAGCTATGGAAATGATATGGGAGTTATACGATGAAGATACAAAAACTTTCATAAAAAGAAAAACTCAGATATATACGATTTTTTCTGTGTGTTTTTATATGATTAGAAAGGATATTCATATAAATAATGATATTATTGATAAATTCAAGAATTTTGTTAAAATATATAACAAATATAAAAATGAAGAGATTGCTGCCTTGTCTCTTAATGGTGAAGAAAACAAAATATATGATTTGTTCAAAAAATATAAACAAGCTTCTTCAGAAGGTATAAATAAATTTTCTAATAGAGTTGCTAGATTTGACGTTTTGAAAAAGTTTTTATTAGAAAACGAATATCCCCAAAAAATAATGGACTCAGTTTATGAAAAACTAAAATAATCATAAAACTAGTTTTTAATGAATGTATTCCTACACCGTAGATATTCGGTAATCTCCATTGCGGTATGACGCCGACTGAGGGCGTTCCTTGTGACGTACTGAAAGAAAATCTCCGTTTGTATCGTCAAGGTAGTGACCGTATCGTGCATAACCTCCTAACTGCCAGCAACGAAAGAGTGGGCATAAGTGAAAAAGCCTTAAAAAACCCTTACTATAAAGGTTTTTAAGGCTCTTATTGTTGTAGTGGGAATATCTTAATTATATATAATCAGCAATTCCATTTACGTAGAGGAGATCTTGTTTCATTTTTTCAATGCTTCATCTATCAAAATTCATTTAAAATAATGATCCTCCAATCCGGGTCTCTCTTCTTTCAAATACTATAAATTTTTTGTGAATAATAGTCTCCCAAAAAAGAGAGGTGTTCAAACAGGAGAGTATCTATCTACATTCTTTTTATAAGTTAATTTGGTGATAACCGTTTTTCAATCCTGCTCGAAACATCATTTTACATAATGTTTTCGATAATTGATCAAATCATATGAGTTAGAGTCTATTTTCATTATAAAAATTATATATGATGTCTGAGAGTCTACTTTTACCATACGATCCTTTTCCCGGTTGCAGCCGATTCCTCGATGCGGTCCAGTAACTGATGTAGTTTTAAGGCATGGTTGAAATCGGGGGCGAGACGGGTGTCCGTCAAAATATCCCTGGCAAATACATGATGAGCTTTGGCTACATTCAGGGTTACCCCTTCTTTTGGGAAATAGAGGGTACTATCAGGTTCATGAGCTATACTGATTGTTTCAAAATCACCGTTAGGCGCATGACTCTGCTCATTACTTGGCTCATGTATCAGTTTTTCAAGCGTCAGATTCCCAAATTGAATATGCCCAAGCGAAGGATTCTGTGACAAACGCAAAATGCCCTTTTTCCCCTGAATCTCTAGCTCAAACTTAGAATTCACTCCACCTTGAATGTGAACGGATGTCGGTGCTCCATTTTCCATTAGTCCGTGAATCAGAATCTGATCGGCAGTATCCTTGGAAATGACTTCGCCCGTTTCATGAATAGTGGCTTCGTTATAACGGGAGGATGTGATGGCCGATAGCTCACGGAATTCGCCAACGATGTATTGCAGCGCATCCAAGGAATGCCCTCCGTTAATGGTCAGTAGGTTGGCACCACTGGCTCTATTCAGCAGATAAGCCGTATCCTGATCTGTTCGTCCTCCTTTGCCGGGAGTAGCTACTTGCATATGACAGGATACTATTTCACCAATTGTCCCGTCTTCCACCAGCTTTTTCATCATTTGCACCTCAAAATCCTGACGTGCCTGCAAGCCGACGGTATGATGGATGCCCGCCAGTTCCGCCGTCTTAGCCATTTCAGTAGCTTCCGCAGTGTTGGCACCCAGAGGCCACTCACAAAAAATATGCTTTCCCTCTTGAATAGCCGCCATCACCGCCTCATAATGATGGGGAACTTTTACGCTCACCACGACCATGTCCACATCCTCGGAAGCTGTGAGCTTTTTGGCATCGTCAAAAGCTAATGTTGCTCCTACGTCCTCTGCACTTTTTCGTGCACTCTCTATACGGGAAGTGCCGATGGCCGTGATATCCAAGCTCGGGTGCTTGAGCAAAGCAGGAATATGCGTTTGGCTGGCCCATTTGTTATTCATCGAACCTCCTATGATACCTGCACGAATCTTCTGTTTAACCATGTGCCATCCCTCCTAATTTTAAAATGTGAGTAGAAAATAACGCTCAAGCCCAATATAATACACTTAACTCATAAAGAATAATGCTTGTTAATGATGTAGATATCATTTTATTTGATGGGAGGTAAAGCGGTGGATATTCAAAATATGCAGGCATTCGTTTCGGTGGCAGAGCTTAGAAGTCTAACAGAAGCTGCCCAGAAGCTGAATCATCTGCAATCGAATATGACGGCAAAAATAAAGAAGCTGGAGACCTATTATGGCACAGCGTTATTTTACAGAAAGCCTCGTGGTATGGAACTGACACCCGCAGGCGAAATTTTATACGCTCAGTACAAGCGAATTTTGCTGCTATGGCAAGACACGGAGATGAAAATGAGACCCCAGGAGGAAAAACTGCGCGTCGGCACGATGCAGTCCATTGTAGCAGGCGAAACAACAAGGGCGCTAACGAAGGTATATGAGATGTATCCGCAGGTTTCGGTGACATTAAAAACGGGAACCACCACGGAAATGGAACAATTCATCCTCGACGGAGAGCTTGATATTGCTTTTGTTACAGGATATCCTACCAACCCATATATTCATTATCAAAAAATATGCCGTGAAGAGCTGGTGCTGGTGGGGAAAGGTATACACGAAGGTTCGGATCTCCAGCAAGTACTACAAGGAGCTTCTATTATCATATTGTCGGATAGCTGCCTATACCTCACGCATTTAGAGAAGATGTATCAGGACATGCAATTGACCCATGGTGAGGTTGTCGAGGTTGGAATATTTGATACGATGGTGGAATTCGCTCTAATGGGAATGGGAATTACCCTTATGTCCAAAAAGCTGGCCCGGCAATTTAAAGTAGCATCCTATCTACTCGTTCCTCCGGTTTTTGGCTACATGGATACATATTTAATATCCCGTCCCAATCACAAAATGACAGCAATTGAACATAAATTTATCGAAATCAATAATACGATCTAATAGAATAGGAGAGACATCAAATGCCAATTAATCAAGGCAAATACCAAAGTAGCCATGCTGTATTTTTGGGCGATAGCATTACGTTTGGATATGAATTGCGTGATGGAGAAAAGCCATAGCCCCAACTTTTTTGTATATGTAGACTTGTCTCATGGCTTGTTTATTTATAGTGAGGGTGTATAATACTTGATATATCAATTGAGGCGTCAAGTATCAAAAGGAGGCGAGGTAGTCATCGAACATTGCTCTGAAAAAAGCCAGTTATTTTATCGCATGCATCTTTTATGTAAAGAAATGAATAATGCTTTTGAAGCACAGTTAAAAACCAGCTTTACCAAGGTCGAAATTTTGTATCATATTAATCATCGTCAGGAACTAAGTCAGCTGGAGCTTCAACATCTGCTCGTCTTGGATGGCGCAGCAGTGACCCGGCATTTAAAAAGGCTGGAAGAGGAAGGTCTTATTTTACGCAGTAAAAAAGAGCAGGATAAGCGTGTGACCTATATACGTTTAACCGAATTAGGGGTTCAAGAGCTGCAAGTTTTGACAGAGCAAAGAGAAGCCTTTCAAGAAAAGCTCCTTTCTAAGTTTGACGATGAGGAAATTGTGGCTTTAACAAATACACTACATCGTATGTCTAGCAATGTGAAGAATATGTAAAAATATGCGAGGACAAAATGATTTTGGAGGCCACTCGATGAAGATTTTAGAAGACTATTTTCACTACTATGATTTAGCAAAAGATGATGAGACGAGCAGAGAACGATTAATCAGCCTTTTTTCCGAGAAGATTGAGTTTGTATTGAATGGTAATCGAAAACAAGGCATGAACAGTTGGAAAAGCTTTTTGAACATGTTCTTCGAGTGGACGCTCGAAATCAAGCATATGTATGAGGGGTGGAAGCTTGTTTCCGAAGAAGCTGATACCTATCAAACTAAATGGGCAGTGTGCGGTAAAAAAGTAACAGGCGAAGTTTATACACTTACTGGAGTGGACAAAGCCCGACTAGATACAGAAGGGAAGATCGTTTATCTGGAAAATATACCAGATACAGCGGATGCTTTTGATAAGTATAAAAATATCTGATTATCCTAAATAATAACCCGCCAGCTGTATAATAGCTTGCGGGTTATCTATTTTCCGAACAATACATATGTGTTCAATTTGTAACATTCGTTTTTTCTGTTGACAAGCCGTAGGCGAGAGCCTAAAATAACGGATGTAATATAGCGTATATGAAGGCGAATATTACAGCAATTGAACGACAACAATACGAGTATGCTTTGCGTAGGAGGAATTACGACTCATGGAGCGTTTCTTTAAATTAAAGGAACATGGCACGAACGTCCGCACCGAGATTATTGCGGGGATCACTACTTTTATGACCATGGCTTATATCCTGGTGGTCAACAATACCTTTTTGGGACCAACTGGAGCGGGGATGCCTAGTGAAGCTGTTTTCTTTGCGACAGCAGTAGGTGCAGGTTTAGTAACCATTCTGATGGGCTTGTTTGTAAATGTGCCGATCGGTATGGCACCAGGGATGGGCTTGAATGCTTATTTTATGACTGTAGTCTTGAGTTCTAATGGGATGATTACTTGGCAAGCGGCACTTGGCGCTGTATTTATATCCGGTATCGTCTTTCTGATTTTAACTGTTACCCGGGTTAGACAGATGCTGCTTGTTGCAGTTCCGGAAAATTTAAAAACCGCTATTACAGTTGGTATCGGCTTGTTTATCACAATTGTTGGCTTCAAGCTTTGTAATCTGGTTATGGTGAGTATTGTTCCAGGGACAGATGTTGGTCAACCGGTTCCGGGTCATGCTTTTAATTTGGTTCTGGGTAGCCTGGTACATCAAAAGGATGCGCTGCTGGCGCTAATCGGGTTGCTCATTATCGCAGCGTTGATGGTCGTTCGGGTCAAAGGCGCATTGCTGATTGGAATCGTAGCTACTACATTAATCGGTATTCCGATGGGTGTAACGAATCTGAGTAGCTTGACAACAGGCCACTGGATTCCAAATTTCAGCAATTTGGCAGTAGGTCAGCTAGACCTGAAGGCAGCTTTGCATATTGGTTTGTTTGATATTATTTTCATCTTCACATTTGTAGAGTTGTTTGATACGTTCGGTACGTTGGTAGGTACAGCTACACGCGCAGGCATAATGAAAGATAAGAAAAAAGGCGAGAAAATTATCGGTAAAGCGATGCTGGTAGATGCTGTTGGCGTAAGTACTGGTGCGGTATTGGGTACAAGTACAATTACAGCATTTGTAGAAAGCTCCGCAGGGGTAGAAGAAGGTGGCCGTACAGGTCTCACTGCTGTAACGACAGGCGTTCTGTTCTTGTTGGCCCTCTTTATTGCGCCGCTGGCACTGGTTGTGCCCTCTGCGGCTACCGCTCCGGCTCTGATTATCGTTGGGGTGTTGATGATGAGTCAGGTTCGTAATATTGACTGGGATAACTTCCTGTTGGCATTCCCAGCGTTTCTGACTATTGTTTTGATGCCTTTTACAGGTGGAATTGCGAATGGTATTTCTGCTGGTATTCTGTCTTACGTTGTGCTGGCTGTGTTCAGTAATTTGTTTACCAGCAATAAAGTTAAAATTCACTGGCTTATGTGGGTGCTTGCTATAATTGTAGTAATCCGCTTTGCCTTTATGGGCTCCGAATAATTCAGTAGATATAAAATACATTAACCTCTTTCCTGTTGGTTTAAAAGGGAGGAGGTTCTTTTTTATAGTTAAGCACGAGTAAAAACAAAAGAGTTAATATATGAAAGAAAACGATTAATAAATATGTGTTGTGAAAATTTATATAAATAATACTTGCAAACTAAAATTACATATGGTATATTCTAATTCCGGCCAAGAAACACAAGGTTGTGAGCGAATGTTTCAAAAAGACTTTTGAAACAAAACTTGCAAAGTTGGTTGGGATGTGGTAGGATATAAGAGTTGATGAAGCGACAAGCTGATTCGAAATAAATTTTGATCTTTGAAAACTGAACAACGAGTGAGTACGGATTTTATTTATAAAATCCAATGCTGAAATTTTGGTACATGC